>CAYTFB010000011.1:0-13767 GCA_964437055.1 uncultured Candidatus Peribacteria bacterium | reverse complement strand
AAGTAATCCAAAAACTCAAAGACCACGAAGGACTCCAAAGAATCATCTGAATAGAGGATGATATCGAAAAAATGATCAGTAAAGAGAAAAAGAAAAAATCAAAGAAAGCTGGAAGTAAAAAATCTCCTGATCAATATGAATATGATGAAGCAGAGTCTTATCTAGATACTTTGGTAGATGAAGATTTTGACAATGAAGAAGATGACCTCGAATATGGAGAAATAAATAATATCGGAAAACTTGAAGAATTAGATTTAGATAAATAATTCTCAAAGTCTTCTTTTAAGAAGACTAATATTTTATAACTAAAGTAAACAATTAAAAACAATTAAAAAAAGCAGAAAGAGGATTCCTTGGAGGAATCTTTTTTTGAAAAAAAATTTTATAAGGCCCCTATATAGATCTATTGAGTAATGAAACAATGAAGAGGAAAATTCAATAAAGCAAGCTCTAAACAAAAATAAAACTACTAACAATATCTCACTTCTGGTTCTAATTGAATTCCAAATTTTTCGGAAACACTCTCTTGGAGTTGTTGGGCTAATTTAGCGATATCTGATCCCTTAGCACCAGTATTGAGAATAACTAAAGCATGTTTTGGAGATACGGTAACTGGTCCCAAAGATTTTCCTTTCCATCCTGCCAATTCGATCAATTGTCCAGCAGAAAGTTTGATCAAATCTATTCCCTCTTCCCAAAAAACTAAGTCTGGATACTGGGAAACTAACTCTTCCCGCTGAGGGATTCAGATTTTTGGATTTTTAAAATAGCTTCCAGCAGTACCAATTACTACAGGATCTGGCAATTTAGTGGCTCTAATTTGGTGGATCGCCTGCAACAGGGTTTGGTGTTTATCATAAGGAGAAAGTACTTCAAAATCAATATTTGCTGTAGCAAAAAAAGTTTGAATATCTTTATAGGAAGTATTAAAGATATACTCCTCGTCAATTCTCGGAAGCTCAAAAACCACATGAGTAATAATAAACTGGTCTAATAGTTCATGTTTAAAAACACTCTCACGATAGGCAAATTCACACTCCTCTGCACTGAGTTTCTGGATCGTCTGGGTAGTTAGATTTACTCCTAATACTTCTGAGATAATTTGGGATGCTTCCTGCCCATAAGCTCCAATATTTGATACTGCCACACTTCAGATCAAACCCGGAATATCAATCATATTTTCCAAACCTCCTAAGTGATGTTCTACCGCCCACTGGATAAAATCATTCCAAGACTCCCCTGCTGCCACCTGTACAAATACTGACTGATCCGTTTCTGAAAGGATTTTAATCCCTTTCATCTCCATTTTGAGCACGATTCCATCAAAAAAATCTGAAACAAATAAGGTGTTGTATCCTCCTCCTAGAATCCAATGTGCTTGTTCTTTCCACAAATCAGACTCAATGAGTTGCAAAAGTTGATAAGTGCTAGTAATATTTTGAAAATATCTCGCTTTGCAGCGTACTCCAAAACTATTAAAAGGTTGCAACTCAACATTTTCTTGGAACATCATCATGAAAAAGGAAAAAATAAAACATCCTCAGCTTATAGAAAGTGAAAGAAAAAGCAAAAGAAATCTGATTGATTTATCATCCCAAAAAAATATTATTTAAGGGAATCTCTTTTACTTGTTAGATAACAATGCAGATCCTCTCTTCAGCAGCCCTTGAACAGCTTGCAAAACTCAACAAAATCTCCCTTAATCCATCAGAAACTAGCAAACTAGCACAAAGTCTAAATCACAATCTTTCTAAACTAGTAAAAATACCAGTATCTCAAGGATCCAAGATCCCTATAGAATTAAGAGGAGAAACTATTGTGTGTTTTGGGATAGAAAATAATACTTCTAAAAACGATAAACTCCTAATAAATACTCAACATTCTCTCAAAAATCAAAGTATTACTATTCAGACCTCTCTCAAAGCAGCAATTTCATCATAAATAGATACCACTTAAAATCTGAAAAAGTTTTTATTTTTTATTCTATATCCTCATGCGAATTACAGTACTAATCATTCTTTTCATTCTCATATCAATGACGCTCAGAATTGTCAATCAATACGAGAGAAAAGTTGTACTAACTTTTGGAAAATTTACTGGAATCCTTGATCCTGGGATCAGAATCATCATTCCTGGAATCCAAAAAACCATCAATGTTGATATCAGAGAAAAGGCCGTAGATGTACCAAGCCAGGAAGCTATGACCAGAGACAATATTTCTTGTACCATCAATGCGGTAATTTACTATAGGATCAAAGAAGATCAGGTAAACAAAGCTGTTTTGAATGTAAGGAATCTCGACTATGCCATGACCCAGTTTGCGCTTACTACTATGAGAAATATCGTTGGACAATTTGAGCTAGATGAACTTTTGGCCAAAAGAGAAGAAGCAGCCAAAAAGATCAAAGAAATCGTAGATGAAAAATCTGATACTCGAGGAGTAGATGTCCTCTCCGTAGAGCTCAAAGATATCAATATCCCAGATGATCTAAAGAGAACCATTGGGAAACAAGCAGAAGCAGAGAGAGAAAAGAGAGCAAAGATTATTACTTCTGAGGGAGAACTTGCTAGTGCTGAAAACCTCAAACATGCTGCAGAAAAGCTTGCATCATCTCCAGGTGCATTACACCTTAGAACCTTACAATCACTCAATGATATCAGTTCAGATCAGAGTAATACTACAGTTTGGATGATTCCTATCGAAATCCTTGATGCAATCAAAGGACTAGGAAATAGAAAATAAAGATTATTAGCAATAATTTAAAATCAACTTAAAAAAATCTCTATCAATCAACTATTTTTTCTTTAACTCTTCCAAGAGTAGCTCTGCATGTCTATTTTTTATTGATTTAATATGAGCAGCACGCAATTGTTCCAACTGAGAAATATCAGTATTGATCTGTTCTAAAAGCTCAGAACTATGCAAAGATCCTAAATCCAAAGAAAGTGCAACATAATCTGCACCTCTCTCATAAAGCGCTAATGCTTCCTGATTTTTATTTGCACCAACAATAAATAAAATCTGATAAGCTCTTTTTTTGATCGCATCAAGGATAATAAGATTGTCTGCAAAATGTCTACTTCCAGAAACAACAATCTGAATCCCATCCAGATCTAGTTCATCAAAAAAGTTAGGATTGGTAATATCTCCATAGCTACTAGCAATATTTTTCTGATTGAGATATTCTACGACATAAGGATTTCGGTCAATCACGAAAGGATTATGTCCAGAAGCGACAAAATCATCTCTAAAGATCTTTCCCATCCCCGAATATCCTAAGATCAAGACATCATATTTATCTTCCGAAATTTCTAAAGATTCTGGTTGATAAGGGAAAATTTTGCCTGGTAATCGGCTAAAATATTTTCATACTTTGAGATACATCCACTCTCCATATTTGATCGCATAACCTGAAAGGGCAATCGTAAAAAGTGCGATAAAAGTCAGAGTACCTAATAGATTTGGATCTTTGATAAAACCATTGGAAATCCCAAAGAGTACCGCAATAAACGAAAATTCACTAATATGACTAAAACAAAGTCCTGAGAGGAAAGAATTTTTTTTATTAGATCACTGGAATCCTAGGATCAGCATCACAATCAAAGGTTTGATTAAAAGGATAAACAAGGCAAAATACATCAGATAATTTTTTTGGATTTGGGTATCTGGACCGATATTTGCTCCAAGTAACACAAAAAAAATCACAATAAAGAAATCTTTGATCGATTTGATCTTGGCGATTACCTCATTTTTGTAGGCAGAATTTGCTAAAACCATCCCCGCCAAGAGACAACCAATCTCCATTCAAAAACCTAAATACTCAAAAATTGCCCCATAGATAAAACACCATCCTAGAGCAAAAAGCATGAGAAATTCTTGAGATTTTGCGATAGTTTTGATGATTTTGGGAATAAAATGTTTGAAAGAAAATCGTACAAGCACAACCACAATTCCTACTTTTAATCCAAGAATACCTAGGACTTCTCCTAAACTCCCCTCACCCATTCCCTGAAAACTGAGAATTACCATCAATGCAAGCATAATCAAGGTATCCTGAGAAATCGAAATACCAAGCGCATTCTCGGCAAAGATTGAGGTAGCCATCCCCTTTTTTTCTTCAAAAACTTTAAGCATGACAATTGTACTACTGGATGCCAAACCAATTGCCAAAATTCCTGCAGTTGCTAGGTCCATTCATAATAATCTTCATAAAACAAATGCACCTAATGCAGTAAAAATCACCTGCAAAACTCCTCCTATCAGATTTTTTTTACCTGCTTTCTGGATAGCTTCCGGACTAATTCCTAGGCCAGTAATAAAAAGCAAAAGCCCTACTCCAAAAGAAGAAAAAGTTTGTAAGTCCTGAGATTCTCCGAGCAAAAGATCTGGAAATAAAAAACTAATCAATACTCCCGCCAAAAGATAAGCAATGAGACTAGGTTGTTTGAGTCTATTTCCTAATGCCAAAAGAAGTAACGCTACTGTCATAATCAAGGCTATAATTGCAAAAGAAGATAGTTGCATGCTAGAAAAAATTAAACCAAATTAAAACAAAGTCTCTTATTAGTATAATCAAAAGCTCTTTTTTTGACAAAAATATCTCTAGAAATGAGTAAAAAAACCTTGCATTTTATCAGATTTATTGTTTTTTATAAAAAATGGATTTGCAAACTCTAGATAATTGATTACACTACAAGTCATTTTACTTTTCTCCTCTCTAAAGTATGCAAGAGATCCTGATCTGTGCTCTAGACGAAATAAATATTCCCCAGAAACATAGTGCTGAAGCGGTAGGGCGAGACCTCAAAAATGTAGAATCCTTCACTATCGCGGCAGGAGAAATCAAATTGATTTCATCAGGAGTAAAAATCTTCCTTCCCCTAGGACGATCTGCTCGCATTGTTGCTAGAAGTGGTTTGCCACTCAAAACAGGATTATTGCTAGCCAATAGTATTGGGATCATTGATAGTGACTATAGAGGAGAATATCTTATGCAACTCTACAACCCTAGTAAGGAAACTATAACCATTTCTGCGGGGACGAGACTTTGCCAGGTTTTTTTTGAACCTAACTGGGCACAAATCCAACTTCCTATCAGTTTTCCTCAGATTAAAACCTTAATAGATGAGAAAATCTATCAAACTTTTGAACAACACTATCCCAGTCAGAGAGGAAGCTGAGGATTTGGCTCTAGCTGAGATTAGTTAACTTTTTATCAATAGTATCTCAATAATCATGAACGAACGAATTAAATCTCCGAAAAGTATTGCAAATATCAAAGAATCTGGAAAATATCTCACTGAACTTTTGTATTTTTTACAAAATGCTACTAAAGCTGGAATGGACTTGATCAGCATTGAAGTACTAGCAGAAGATCGAATCAATCAGCGCCATCTCAAAGGAGCTTTTAAAGGCTATGATGGGTTTCCTGCAAACCTCTGCCTCTCAGTAAATGACTGTGTAGTACATGGGATTCCAGATCGCACAATCCTCAAAAATGGTGATCTCCTCAAAATTGATGCTGGATTGATTTACCAAGGAGGATTTTCTGATGCGGCGATCAGCTTTATTATTGGAGATGAAAGTCATAATCCAGAAGGTCAAGCACTCATAGAAAGTACTAAAGCTGCACTAGATCGTGGAGTAGAAAGTATCAAAATCGGCTGAACTGCCTACGAATTTGCCAAAGCAGTATATGATCAGGTCAAAGGAGATGGTTTTGAAGTTATCAGAACTTTGAGTGGACATGGAGTTGGGGATGCCGTGCATGAACAACCTCACATTCACAACTATCCTCATGCTCCTATGAAAAAAATCAAATGGCTGCCTGGAATAGTTGTAGCCCTTGAACCAATCACCGCAATCAAGTCTGATGATGTAGTCTATAGAGAGCACAATGACTGGAATCTCTACTGTAGAAAAGGAGACCTTGGAGCTCAATGGGAATATACCATCCTCATCGGAGAACAGGGTCCAGAAATCTTAGCAGGAATACAATAATAGTGAGTAACAACTAAGTATAGTTAATTGATATTCAGCAAAAATAATAAGAAATTAATAAGAAATTGATAACTAATAACCCAAAAGTTTCATTTTCTGAGGAGCTGTTGGGACAAAAAGATCAAACCATCTTGGAGCAGACACTACAAGAAAGTCACCTCCATGATTTAAAGTGGAAATACTACGATCTTTGAGATAAAACTGATAATTTCTAGCAAACTGCTCTTGAAACTTCTCTTGTTCATTACCAGGGATTTTTAAAGATTTAATCCCATTAAAAATAAGCTCACCTGCTCAATTGGTCAGTTTGAGAGGGAAATAAAACTGTGTCTTATCTGGAGAGAAGAAACTCAGATCAACAAACTCTGCTAAATCATAAGCAAGCTGTCCAGGATAATAGGCAGTATTTTTTATTATTTTTGCTAAAGGTTTTGCTGCACAAGTATTTTCAGTACAAGTAGTCAAATCTGGAAGTGTTATTTGGATTTTTTTGAAATAAAGACGATTATTTTTTTCTCCGATAGTTAAAAAAATTAAATTATCAGCATCTGAAGCTAATGGATACCAGAGTTGCTCCTCTGGAGCATAAGTAATAGTCCCTAATGCAAGCATATTTCCTCCATAATTAGTTTGCAAAGATATAGCATTCTCTTCGACTAAATAGAGCCATTTTTTATCAAAAAAGTATTTTCATTCTCCTGGATCTTGTAAATTATTAAATAAACCAAACTGTTCATCTATTTTGAGTAATTTACTGCTCCCTGTATATACTAACCCAAGAAGTTTCTGTGAGGTTAAGTTTTGAGCTTCATCAGGAGACAAGAGAGTTCCTAAAGTCTGATAAGATTTCATATATTTGATGACAGGTTCTAGTACAAACTGATCCAAAACCATCATTTTTTCATGCTCTTGATCTAAATGATAAAATCCATACATAAACTTATCCTCAAAAATCAGTTTTTCAACATTTCCAAAAAAACTTGCTACTTGTGATCCTTGGTTGAGAGCTTTGAGGTCTACTGTTATCACAGAGATAAAGCTTGCACCCAAGGTATCTAGATTCTGATCAGGAAACTTTACCATTCTACAGTCAATTTCTTGCTCTTTTGCTGTGATCTTGAGAAAATCCTTATCTTCCAAAAAATGAGGAATCAGTTCATTTACTCTTTGCTTTCCAGCTCTATAATCTTCTATTTCTCAAGGAGAATAGGTTCTTTGGGTAGCAAAATAAAATTTATTTTGGATAATTTTACTGTCCAATAAAACTCATTGAATCTGAAAGTATTTAACAGGAATGATTTTTTTCTCATCAATACGATAAATCATCATCAAGGTTTTCTCTTCATAATAAGCAGTAATAATAAGCAAATCTTCATAACGATCAGTCTGAATCAGAGAAAATTTGGGAGAAAATCTAATCATCCCAAAGATTTCTGGAGTAGTGAGATTCATCACTGGATTGAGACTAGAATGAGGGCTTTTAGCCAAAAGAATCAATCTTGCTGCTTTTTGATGGAGAGCCAAATAGTCTGTAGCTAGAAAAGACTGAGGATCTGAAGAAACGATCCTCGCTAAAGTATCAGATTTTTTTGAACTAGGAGAGCTCTCCAAATTATTTAAGGGAAGGTTTTCCAAGATTTTTCCAATTTGATTACAAGAGTTGAAGCTTTCCCAAGAATCATCTTGATATGAGTGATCTGCTGCAAAAACTGAAGCACTTAATGAAAAAGATAGCAGGACAAAGGTTAAATTTAATAAATTTCTCAACATCATAAAGATACAAACTAGTTAAAATCTAAACAAGATCAAAGTAAAGCATTTCTTCTGTTCAAGAGATAAATCTATTATAGTTTTTTTTTTATTTTTTACAAATTTTTGAACTTTAAATTGAATGATACAACTTAAAACATTTCCTAAAATAACAAAATCAGGAAAAAGTCCAAGAAGCCGCCTAAAAGTCAATAAAAAAACTTGAAAAGAGTCGACAGATCAGTATCTTCTGTCTAGATCTATCTAACTTATGGGGGTTTTTACTTTTACAATAAGATGATTAGGTTATTCAAAGACTTTGCTCGATCTATTATTATCAATGCAATGATTCTATGGGTACTAGACTATTATCAGTTTGGGATTTCTATCCAACTAGTATCCTCTGAGACAATGCAAATTCTCATCAGTTTTTTGGGGTTGGGATTCATTTTTTGGATCTTCAACTTTCTGATCAAAAAAATCCTCAAAATTGTGAGTTTTCCACTTAGAATTTTGACATTAGGACTGATTAGTATTTTGATCAATGTCGGAATTCTTTATGCTTTTGCTCAATTTATCAATCAGAACTTCCCTGAGTTTAGCATACAGCTTGGAGGATTTTATCAAACACTAATCCTCTCAATAGTTATTTCTTTAGCATATTATTTACTTTCTAAAATACTCAAATAATGAGACCGGTTTCACTGTCCTATCTCATTGGACTAATGATCTTTGGACTACTCGGAGCGATCCCCTTTTTTCAAAACCTCGGTGGAGATCCTACTGCATTACTTCGAGGAGCAAAAATTTCTGTGACCAAACTCTATCTTTATACAAGTTTTATGGGAATGGTACAAGGAGCTTTTCTCGTCCTCTTTCTCAAATCTTTTCTCCTCAACCTCAAAAGAACTAAACTAGAAAAATTTGATCTCTGAAACTATGGAGATTAAAAAAATAAAAAAACTGATTTTTCTTTTATTTTAACTATCAAACATTCACTATCATGTCAAAAGATTACATCATCAGCAGAGACAAAGCTGCTACTGCACTCAATGTTTCTACTAGGACAATCGATAGATATATCAAAGCAGGGAAACTTTCTTATAGGAAAGTAGCAAATAAAGTTCTCCTTTCCAAATCTGAAGTTCAAGATCTTCAACAAGAGTATTCTGTCCTACATCAAAAGGTCTCTACCGAATTTCTCAAAGAAGAGGGCAAAGATACAGCTAACAACGCTACTCCAAACCTGAATGGGAACAACCAAAACCTCCTCGTAAGAGCTGACATTGAAAAAGCTATCGATGAAAAAATTGAAAAATTTTTCCTAGTATTCAAAGAAAAGGATAAAATGCTCGAAGAAAAAAATACCATTATCTTTGCGCTCCAACAGAGGATTGCAGAACTAGAAGTCAAAATCCAAAACATGATCGCACTTCCTGATTATAGCAAAGAAAAACAAGAAGCATTATTGGAAAAAAAGAAACTCGAAGAAAGAATCTCTAATCTCAAAGAAACCGTGAGAAATGAGAAAATCAAAAACTTTATTCTCATCCTCTTTTCACTTGTTTTTATCGGAATTGCACTTTTCCTCCTGGTAAAATATAATATTATTGCCCAAAACTAAAGAATATTTCAATTTCTGAGTTCGTAGAGTTTCCCTACCATTTAGATCTAGCTACAATAACAATATCATGATCCATAAATTCTGATTTTTCATTTTGAGTATTTTTTTATTACTAGGGATCCCTAATACTCAAGCCTACACCTTTGGCCTCAAATCTAGCGATAATAGTGTAGAAAATATCTTGGCAATCGAAAAGGAATACCGACTCTATCTTCCTCTAGTAGGATTTATCTACGATCCTCGAGATGCACAAGATGTAGCTACTGAGCTAGGGAAAATAACTACCCAACTAGGAAACCAAAGGATCTATCATCTCACGCTCTCACCTGATAACTACACAGCAGCAGAAGTTGCAGCAGGAGCATTTGATCAACAATATCTGATTTTTTTCCAAACAATCAAAGACTACAACCTCAAAGTCATTTTCAGAACTATGCATGAGATGAATGGAGGACGATATCCTCGATCCTCTGACCCAGAAAATTTTAAAAAAGCCCGAATCCATGTCTGGAGTCTCGCTAGATCCCTCTGACTCGACCAGCATCAGATTTTATTTGATTTTTCGCTCAATCACTGGGATATGCCTACCCTAGATCCCAGACCCAATCAACAATCCTCGCTTATCACCTGTAAAGACCTCACTCCTCTACAAAAAGATCTAGAAAAGCTAGAAAAAAAATCTACCCTTACTCCAGCAGAAAAAGAACTTTTGGAAGAGCAAAAAAAAGCGATCAAGAAACTAGAAAACTGTTTTCGTTTTGAAGACTATTATCCTGGGGATGAATATGTGGATTTAGTAGGAGTTAGTTTTTATAACTGGGGAAAGGCAACCAGTCATAGACAGTGGATCGCTCCAGATAAAATCCTCAATGATCCAGACTGGAATACTCTCGATAGGATGAAAAAACTAGGGAAACCACTCTTTGTGGATGAAGTAGGGACCAGTGCCGTCTACTATAGCGGAAACTATCTCCATGAAAAATCTCAGCAAGTTTTCCGTAGCGAAAAGGAGAGAAAAAACGAATGGTTGGGACAGCTTGGAAAATTTTTATCACAAGAACATTTTGTAGGGGCACTCTATTTCAATGTAGACTATACTCATGGACTAGACTATGCACTCCTGGGAGAAGCTGACTGGGCAATTATCAATCTCCAGACACAAATGTTTTATGAAGGATTTTGGGAGCTTTATCAAGCGTCAAAAGCTGATTTTGTGAGTCTTTTACAACTCTTTGGTCTGGAAGAGTTCGAGTTACAAGGGAAAAGTTATCTAGTAACACAAGGACTCAACACCCTCATCCAGCAAATAGATACTCTCGTAAATACAAAAATTCCTGAACCAGAAAAAAGACTCAATCTCTATCAACAACTAGAAAAAAATCCAGGGTTTCCTCTCAAATTTAGGAAAGCTCTCGGAGAACTCAAAGGAATCCTAACTCATCAACTATTGATCGCAAAGGAGAAAAACTCTGAAAGTAGCAAAGAAATACTAGAAACAGAAATTTGAACATAGAGAGGAAAAATCAAGCTTGAAAAATACTCCTACATAAGTATAAAAAACTGAATATCATCTTTTATCTCATTTATTTGATACACTATCATGGTAAAAATCGATGCAGCAGAAGTAAAAAAAGGTACCGTTTTGGAAATGAATGGTCAGCTTTTTAGAGTGATAGATCTTTCCTTTATGCAGATGCAACAAAGACAAGGAAGCTATACCTACAAGGTAAGGAATGTCAGCACTGGAGGCGTACAAAATATCACCGTAAAATCTGGAACTACACTAGATCAGGCAGATATTCAAACCAATAATGCAGTCTATCTCTACAACTCTGGAGAAAGCTACTCTTTTATGGAAAATGATACTGGAGAAATCCACGATATCGACCAAGAAGAAATCTCTGATATCACCGGATATCTCAAAGATAATCTCGATGTTTATATCCAAATCTACCAAGGGAATGTGATCAATGTCATCCTTCCTTCTACCATTAGCTATACCATTACCGATACCGTACCTGGAATCAAAGGCAATAGAGCTCAATCTGGGACTAAACCAGCTACTCTAGAAACTGGGATGGAAATCCAAGTACCTCTACACAAAGAAGTCTGAGATGTAGTAACTGTCAATACGCTGACTGGTGGAGTGAGTTAGATTTTTTTTATTCTCATGCTTTAGATGCTGACCCCCAAACTCCTCGCAAATATCAGTATTATCATGGCTATCCTTGTACTGATCCTCAGTATCGGAGTCATTATTTTTCCCAAAGCATTCAGAGAATTTGATCTCAAACTCGTAGCCAACAATACCAACTCTGCATTCAAAGATCGTATCGCTTTCTGGATTGATCGTAGCATCAGCTGGAAACCAATCACGCTCCTCTATCTGGTATGGGGGGTCTTTTTGGTTATATTGGACAAAGTGACTGCTTTTGGGGTGATCGGGATCAGTATCCTCTCTGGAGCGCTAGGATTTTGGGCTCTCAAGCGTATCACTCAGAGGAAAAGACCTGCAGATGCCAGAGTCCATTACAAAGATTATAGTTTCCCTAGCGGACATACTACTGTAGGAGTCATTATTTTGCTAACCTTTGCCTATTTTCTCACCCTCCTCATCGATCAAAGCATTTGGGCATGGATCTTTTATGCTTTGGCTCTCCTAGGAGGAGCTATTGTAGGATGGAGCAGGCGATACCTCAAAGCTCATCGAGTCAGTGATGTTTTTACTGCACGACTTTTGGGGATCTGATTTTTTATCTTTTCTTATCTCCTAATCCTCTATTTTGGAGATGCGATTTTAGCCAGCGTGATGCAAGTATTTTTTAGTCTCTAAGGGGCAATAGCGATCAATACCATAGCAAAAATCTGGGATACCATCATCATCGGAGCTGGAGCAAGCGGCCTATTTTTTGCTAGTCAGTTGGATCCAGAACAGGAAGTCATGATCTTGGAAGCCAATCCTAGCCCAGGGAAAAAGCTCCTCCTCTCTGGTGGAGGCAGATGTAATTTTTCTAATACACAGATCAATCCTGCACAAGATTATCTCTGCGATGATCTAGAGTTTTTGGAACAAAGCTTTACTCAATTTGCTACAACAGATTTTTTGAACTATCTCCAAAAGCACCATATCGACTACAAAAAGGAAGAAAACTGAAGACTCCTCCTAGCAAGCAACAAATCCAAACAGCTTCTCGATCATTTTTTACAAATACTACAGGAGAAAAATATTCAGATTTTTTATGAGCATCAAGTAATCCACATCCAAGCACAAGGAGAACACTATCTTCTTCAAACCAACCAAGGGGAGTTGCTCTGCAAACATCTAGTCATTGCTAGTGGTGGAAAAAGTTTTCCCGGGATCGGAGGATCAGATTTTGTCCTGCAATTTGCTGATCGTTATCATATCAGTTATCAGGAACCCTATCCTGCACTCTGCGGGATCCAAACCCAGCCCAATCTAGGAGCCATCAGTGGAAGTAGCGTCATCGCCACCCTAGAACTCTGGCATCAAGAGCAGCTGATTTATCAAGAAAAAGGTTCTGTCCTCTTTACGCATCGAGGGATTTCAGGCCCCAGCTCTTTCAATCTCTCACTATGGATCAACTACTATTATCCTCAGAATCTGGATCAGCTCAGGGTTCAATTACAGATCCCTGCAGATCAAGTCAGTAAAAGACTCCTCTCTCATCTGGGGAAAAAGAAAAAATCTGATCTCAGCTTGGAATTTGCTGTGGAAACAATCAGAGGATGGAATCAAGCCAAGATTATGGCCGGAGGAATCTTGCTAACAGAAGTCTATCCCAATTTTGAGCTCAAAAAACTGCCCAATGTGTTCCTCATCGGAGAGGCCCTCAATGTCAATGGAAAAAGTGGTGGATTCAATCTCCAATGGTGCCGAAGCAGTGCTGCCATCTGTGCTAGTGCTATGAAAGGAAGATAGGAGGAATTTATGCAATAAAAGCAAAACTCCCCCCTCACCCCCCTCTTTATCAAGAGGGGGAGATTCTTAATTAAAAATTTTCTAAAACACTTCCTCCCCTAGCTCCGCATTTACTGCGGAGTTGAGAACCTCGCAAGACTGCGAGGCAAGAGGGAGGATAGGAGGGATTTGTAGGATAAAGTTCTGTCATCGCGAACGTAGTGATGCGATCCAGGTATTTAGAATTTAATTCTACTGGATTGCCGCACTCATTTCATTCGTTCGCAATGACGGTATTTAATCCTACGAGATTGTTGAACGAAGTGAAATCCCGTAAAACGGGGCCGCGTCGCTAACGCTCCTCGCAATGACAGAACTCGACGGAATTCCATTTCACTGTATTCCAGTCGAAATGACAGAAGCATTTCCCCTCTTGTCAAAGAGGGGCTAGGGGAGATTTGAACCAAAAAAAAA
>CAYTFB010000010.1:0-14698 GCA_964437055.1 uncultured Candidatus Peribacteria bacterium | reverse complement strand
TGATATGATCTAGCATTGCGGTAATAGACGTAGATTTTCCACTTCCTGTAGGTCCTGTAACCAAAAAGAGTCCTCTTTTAGAAGAAAGGATATTTTGCTTAATCGCTTCTGCTAAATTTGAAAACATCAATTCTTCTAATTTTCTGGCATCATTATTGATTTTTCTCATAGTAATAGCAATTTTTCCTGACTCAAAAAAAGCATTTACTCTATAAGAGTAACCATCTTTTGTTTCATAAGAAAAATCACTTTCTTTGTCTGCAATAAATTTATCAAAACTCTGAGGATTGTTTTTAAACAATTGTCTAAGGATAGTTTCCATTGAATCTCCTGTTAAAAGAGGAAGTTGTTCATCCCTTAGGATATCTCCATTAATTCTATAGGAAGATGGAGCATCTGTTCTTAAATGCAAATCTGAGATATTAAGATTATCATTAATTAATCAGAGAATTGCATCAATATCTATCCTAATATTATTTACGACACTCATTAGAAAGTAGTTGCTAAATAAAATTCTACTACAAGTATACATAAAAACATTCCTTTTGTCAAAAAAATGGTAAGTTTTTTTATTCAAAGTTTAGAAAAACATTTTCCCAAAAATACTTTGAAATTATCAAAGACTTTCTTATACTTAATGAACTGCATAATTAGTTGCAATAAAATGCAAAATTGGACTAAATTTAGTATTTTGACCTCTCAATATCTCATGAGAAAAAAGTTAATTTTATTTGCGAGTCTTTTACTCTGGATGGGTGTTTTTAGTGCCTGTAATTCCAAATCATCAGACACTACAATACTTATAGAATCCCTAAATAACAGCATCTCTCTGTGGAACCAAGGTAGCCATATTTTAACTAGCTCTGGTATCCAATTATCAGCCAAACTTGATATTTTTGATAGTATCTTAGCCAGTGGGTCTTTGGAACTATCTGGATTTTTTTATGGAATAGCAAATACGATCCAAGCAGGAGATCTGTCTATAAGATTTCAAGAAAAAGATTATGAAAACTTTAATTTTCTAGAATTTGAATCTCAGTTTCCTTTTCTAATTCGTTCTCCTTTTATCTATGCCAATCCACAAAAGCTATATATCTCATTTGGAGAAAACAATATTCAAACTAAATTCATCCAACTACTGACCGAATGATTGATTGGATCTTGGACAAGAATTGAAACCCCATTTTATACCCAAGAAATCCCCCAATTACAACTTCCTCTCTTTCAAAGAGACCTCATTCAGGAAAATATCCTTAAAGATCAAGAATTTGAAAACTTTTTTTCTCAACTCTGAAAAAACTATCAATTAATTAGTTTGCAAGGAAATATCAAAAAAAATACTCTCTTTATAACAGATCTTCAGTTTAAGCAAAATAATCAATATTTTTCCTTTTCTGGAAGCCTAGAAAACAATATTTTGAAAGGGAATCTTTACAATTTGACTAAAGATAGCTATTATACTATATGGATAAAAAATGCAAAAAAAAATAAATTAGAATTCAAGTTTGAAAGTGGGGGAAGGCAGATTTTTGGGACTTTTATCCAAGAAGGAGAAACCCGTAATTATCAAATTAGCTTTCAAAAAGATCAAAGCAAAATCAGTATGAAAGCTCAAATTAGACCTTCCTCAGAAGGATTTGAACTACTTTCAGAACCAGAAGATTTTGTAGAACTTGGATCTTATTTACAAAGTGTAGGATTATCCAATTAAACTTAATTCAAAGCTTTAAAACCTAATCTAACGATCTAAATAATATCTAACTCATTTCAACAATCTTAACATCTACCTATATTTAAATTATTTCAATAACCAACCCAAACTAATGACACCAACAAACAATGAAACTCACGAATCATATCAGAAAAAAAATAAAAAAAGTCAGATTTTTTTGAAACTTTCTTTAGTAGTTGTCGTACTGACAGCCATTGTTTTAGCAATCAGGCCTTTGGCACAGTGGGCAAAGGAAAATTCTCCTGAAATCGTGAGAAATACCGTAAAAATTGTCAGTAGTACTGCAGGGACTAGTATGCAATTAGATGAAAATGGAAATGTAAATGTACTCTTGATGGGATATGGAGGTGCTCAACATGCAGGAGGTTTTTTAACCGATACCATTATCGTTGCATCTTGGAATCCAAAAAAAAATGTCGTTTCTATGATCTCTTTCCCTAGAGATTTATTTGTAAAAAATACCTTTGGTGGTCAATCTAGAATCAACACTATTTTTACCCAAATTTATGGTAAAGAAAAAGATATTGCTAGTGCAGCAATTGGGTTTGCCCAAGAGATGGAAAAAATTTCTGGACTCAATATCCCTTATTATGCTACGATTGATTTTTCTGGATTTGAAAAATTAATTGATAACCTCTGAGGGATTGAAATAGATGTCCCTCATGCAATCCATGATACCCTCTATCCAAACAATAGTCTTGGTTATGAAACCTTTTATATTGCAGAAGGATTACAGCAGCTAGATGGTGCAACAGCGCTCAAATATGCTAGATCTAGACATTCTACTTCTGATTTTTCTCGTTCTCTGAGACAACAGTTAATTATTGAAGCGGTAAAAAATAAAATCCTCTGAGAGAGACTCAGTATCAATAAAGTCAAAGAACTTTATGAATTTTATACTCAGATCGTCAATACCAATATTTCTCTAGATGAAATGCTTTGGACCATCCAATATTTAGATAAGATCAAAATGAGCTCTCTAGGACTCAATACCATGTGTAATTATAAAAATTTCAAATATACTGATCCTGGATGTTTTCTCTATAATCCTTCTAGAGAACTCTTTGGAGGAGCAGCAGTAATGCTACCAATAGGAGCCAATTCTAATAAGATTGACTTTTATGATCATATCAAAAATTTCATTAAATTTATCATTCAAGAACAAGATGCAATAGCTACCCAAGCAAGCATCAAAATCAGTAATGGAGTAGACAACAATCTTGCAGGCAACTATGGGCAGAGAAATATCCCTCTCGCAGGAAATCTGGCAGTAAAAATGAAAAAATTCTGACTTAATATTATCGAAACTGCTAATACAGAAGATCAAACTTCAAGCATTTTAATCATCAATGCTGCTGAAGGAGAAAATTTTGAAAGTAGCATCCAAGCCATTGAGAGATTTCTCAACCTTGATGAAATCATTTATAGTACTGGTATTCAAAAAACTCTGGTGGATGAATATGGTAATGAAGTTGAAATCTTTACAGGAACTGATTTAGAGCTTATTTTATGAAATAACTATCTTGATTATCTTTCTGGAAACAAATTTAACATGGAACAAGTACAATAAATAAAAGTACTAAATAGATATAGCGTTAAATCAGATTTTTATTTTCTTTGTAGACCAATAGTATGAATAGCTATGATGCTACAACAGCAACAGGAGATTGTATTTTCTGTAAAATCATTGATGGAGAAATTAGCACTCCTGGGATCTTTTGGGAAGATGAAAACTTTATAGCATTTTTATCTAAATGGCCAAATACTCCTGGATTTACTGTCTTAACCCCCAAAAAACATTATGGAAGTGATTGTCTCGCGATGCCAGATGAAGATTTGCAAGCTTTTATCCTTGCAGCAAAAAAAGTATCTAGTATCTTATTACAACACTTTGATGATGTTGGTAGAGTAGGATTGATGATGGAAGGAACTGGGGTAAACCATGCGCATATAAAACTTTTCCCAATGCATGGTACTGGATATATGAAGCAAGGTGAATGGAAACAACAGCTGAGCGGAAGATCTGATTTTTTTGAAAGTTATCCAGGTTACCTTATTAGTAATGATGGTCCAGAAGCAGATGAATGAAAATTAAGTAATCTTGCTCAAGTTTTGAGAGAAATTAAATAAATTCTCCTATTTTTTAGAATGTTTAGAAAATAAGTTTTAGCTATTTTAAAATAATGCCAAATCCAGAAACTCTTGCACCAGAAGTTATCATAAAAAAACCGGAACTTTGGTCTTATCTAGATTTTTTGGGAATAGAGAGCTCAAAAATTTCTAATGATGAAATATTTTTAACAGCATTTGTCCACAAATCCTATGCTGCAGATTTTAAAGAAGAATATACTCATAACGAAAGATTGGAATTTGTCTGAGATGCGGTGCTAGGAGCAGTAATTGCCCAAAAACTCTATCAAGATTTTCCTGAGATTCCAGAGGCTACAATGACACTATACAAAATTGCATTAGTCAGAGAAGAAACTCTAGCAAAAGTAGCAAAAAAGATCTGACTTTCTGAATATATTTTTATCAGCAATGGAGAGGAAAATAATGGAGGGAGAGAGAAAGCTGCGATCATTTCTGATGCACTAGAGGCACTAATGGGTGCAATCTTTTTAACTCTAGGGTATCAAGCATTACAAGATTTTATCCTCCGCTATCTCTATCCAGAGATAGAAGGAATTAGAGAAAAACCAAATAAATCGTATAAATCTCTCAGCCAAGAATTGGTTCAAAGAACCTACAAACAACTACCTGAGTATCGTAATACCATCGCAGAGCAGGATGAAAAAAATAACCCCTTACTCTATAAGAGCGAATTTTGGGTACAAGAAACCTGTAAAGCCACCGGCTATGGAAGCAATAAGAAAAAAGCAGAGGAAAATGCAGCAAAAAACTATTATGAACAGCATCAGGGTAGCTAATTTACTTCAAATATAGTGATGCAAAAACTCTTTATCAAAAATCGTAAAGATCAAAAACTCTCGGTTATTATCGAAAATAAAGACTGAAAATCCTGATTGATATTTATCACTCATTGACTGGGAGACAATAAAGATTCTCTTCATATTTTAGAAGTTTCAAAAGTATTCCTTGCTCATGATTTTGTAGTAATTAGGTTTGATACTAGTAATACTTTTTGAGAAAGTGAATGAAATTTTGAAGATGCAACACTAACTAATTATCATCAAGACTTGGAAGATCTAATAGAATGGAGTAGTAAACAAGCTTTTTATACAGAACATTTTTTTCTTTTAGGACATAGTTTATGAGCTATGGCTAGTGTTTTATTTAGCAAAACAAATGAAGAAAAAATCAAATCTCTTATACTACTATCTTCTCCTATAAATTATGAATTAAGTAAATCTACCTACTCTGAAGAAGAATTTAAAGATCGAGAAAGAAAATGAGTTCTGATTGAAGACTGGGATTGATTTATTGTCAAACTAAAATGGAGTTATATGGAAGATAAAAAAAACTATGACTTATTGGAAATAGCTAATACTTTAGATATAGCAACCTTGATGATTATTTGAGAACAAGATGATATGGCCCCTTATGAACATCAAAAACTGCTATTTGACAAACTTCCAAATAAAGAAAAAGAATTATATATTATAACATGAGCTCCTCACACCTTTAAAGAAGCCATCCATTTAAGAGAAGCCTCTAAGATTTTAGATCAATGGATCAAAAAACTATAAATCTATTTTTTTGCTAACCAATTTTGATACTGAACACTATACTGCTCTAAAAATTCTTTTCCTAAAATTTTTTGAAATTCTAAATGAACTAAATCTAGATTTTTTTGATGATATTTGGATTGAAAAATACCATCTATGTCTGACCATTTTTTTTCTCCATCGATCAATAAATTTCCTCATTTAACTGCATCTATTCCTTCTTTAATTAAAGCAAAATAATCTTTGAGCTCCGTTTGATAAAAGAGTGGGGCATAGTTTTTCCTCAGCATATTTTCCACTCCCTTGATACTATTGCGGATCAATTTCTGTTCTTCCAAATCCTGCTCTGAGAGTTTCATCGTCGTAGAAAGACAATTGAAATACTGATTTTGATAAGAGAGGCAGACTTTTTTATCTACTTTTTTGAGTTTTATCTGTTTAATCAAAGCCAATTCTTCAGTAGGAATCTGTTCCATCAGCTGAGCACTTCTGGTGAAAATCACTCCCTCCTTGGGCTGCGGATAGCAGAAAGTATCTACAAGATGATTGCCAAAATAAAGCTGAATACAAGATTCACTATTCGGTAAAGAAAAGGTCCCTTGCAATATAATTTCTTTTCAAAGTTCCAAAACACCTGTCATTTTTTTTGTCGTTTTTCCATTGATTTTGATAGTCACTTGATTATCGAGTTTCAACTCATCTTCTTCATGAGAGGATAATAGAAGTCAGATTTGTTCTTTTCCACTATCTGCTCCTCTAGGATTGGGTAAAAGTCTGGTAATTTTTAGTTGAGGAAGTATTCACTGTTTTAGTGAATTTTCTGTTCACTCTTCTAGTGAACTTTCTGATTTTTTAGCAGGATCATAACAGTAGACATCGAGAATTCTCTCTTTTTGCATCAAACTCACACAGGTTGCTTTAGAATTTGGTAGTTTAAAATCTCCTTTGAGTACAATATCTCCTCCATCCAGAGGATAGTTTCCAAACTCATGAAAGCTAAAAAACTTACCATTATCTAAAAGTTGAAAATCTGGCTCTTCAAAATTTGCTAGATCTCCTGATCCATCAGTAATATAAATCCCAAAATAATCTCCAAAATTGATCCATTTTTGCTCTGCAGTTGTATTAAAGACCTTGAGAGTGATCGTTTCATTATCTTTATCACTTCCTATAGGATCATAATCAATAGCTTTGATTTTAAAGATCAACTGATGGTAATCCAAAGGTGGTTGATCTAATAACTCTGGATTTTCTTCTAGACACTTACTAGACCAAATTCAGACTCCTTTATCTCTGGCTTCTTGTTCTCTTTGCTTAAATAATACTTGCTGAGGATGAGGGATTTTGTAAGTATACTCTTTGGCATAACCTTCAGCAATTAGGTGCTCATTGATAGAGAGTCCATCTAAGTACACATAAGCTAATAATCTACCATAAATATCTCTCTGTTGTCCCTCATCAAAGACAAATTGCACATACTTATTCTTTATCAACTTAGTCAGATATTCTTTGGATTCTGCCCCAAAACATTCTACCTTTTTATATCTAGCGGTATTGCTCTCAGGAGCATCAATTCCCAAGAGACGAACTGATTGTAAAACTCCCTCCTCATCCCTATATCTCATCGTATCTCCATCCAAAACAGAAAATACTTTGACACTGCCTGGTGGAGGCGGAAGTTGCTCTTCTTTTTCCTTTTCTTTGTCTAACTTTGCTTGATTTGGATTATAATAATAAGTATCTAAAACTTTATCTCAAAGCAGAAGCTGTACTTTAATATTAGATCCATCTTTAGTGCTATTGGGAAAAGTAAAATCTCCCTTGATGGTTAATTCCTTTCCTTTCTCCAACATTCCTTTGAGTTTTTTATTTTTATTGTTAAAATTCACTTTAGTTTTTGAAAGATCTAAAGTATCTGCTCCATCCAGAAGAATCAAAGTGATTGTTTCATTGTCTTTATCACTTCCAGGTGGATCATAATCAATATCTAGAATCTTTACTAAATATTCAGGCTCTGTTTCTGCAAAAGGGTCCTCTCCCCATCGTTCTGGATCATCATCCTCATCACGGAAATCAAATTCTTCACTTTCCCACTCCTCCTCTTCAATAGCGGGTACATTACCTGGACAGAGATCAGCTTTTGTAGGACAACTATTTCCTCCTCATCCAGTCCTAACATACACATACTCTATTCTTGGTTCCATCTCTATTTGGAAAAAATTGAGAAATTTTTTATCAAAACCAGGAGAAAAGTCTGACTTTTCATCAAAAACTCTCATACAACCATTTTCTTTTCCTCCATAATAAAGCGATTTTCCTTCAGACAAACGGGTAATGTCTACAATGTCCAAAAGTATTCGATCTTGTCCATCTCGTCATTCTAAAAAGAGTTCTCCTGTCTGATTCTGGATCAAAAAGTTGCCATCAAATTGACTGTCTATTCCTTCCCAATATCGTCGATCAGTCTGAGTGAGTAAAAGTTTGGTATTTTTTTCTCGCCAGCCCTCCTCAGCATCATATCGACTAAATGCAACAGTTCCATCGATAAGAGATCCAGATAGTCTCAAATACTCATAATTTCGAGGATTATCGATAAAATCCAACTCTACAAAAGCAGGATAGGTAGCATTGCCTAGAAAAATTTCTGAAATACTGACTGTTCCTTTATCCCAAAAATTTTCACAGAATACTTGATCTTCTATATCCTCTTCGTCTCAAGGAGTGGTGGTATTGATAGCTAGGGAGATATCTTTGAGATTTTCAGCATCTTCAGGAGTCAGAGAAAAATACTTTCCCGGATTTGCTACATAATAACTCAAAACATTTTCTCTTCTATCTAGTTTAGTATCTGTTGTAATCCACCTTTGATCAAAATAAACCTTCTCAAAAGAAACTCCGTATCCCTCTAATTTTTCTACCCATTCTGAATGCACTTCTAAAACATCTTGCTGATTTTCATAAGAAAGTATTACCCTTAATCCTGTATTTCGATCAATTGCAAATTCTTGATCAATAATATTTGGAGGATTGAGAAACATTCGATGAGCTGTCTGAGCAAAAACTTTACTCTCATTAGCCCCTATCTCTAGAGAAAAACTAAAAGGATCAGCTCCCATTCCTTCTAAACTCACAACTCCAGAAAAACTTTCTGTAGAAATATTAGAAATTTCAAATCGATTATTATCCAAATCCTCATCATCAAAAAAAACCTCGGTCAAAATCAGATGCGCATCTCCTTCGGGTTCTGGATTTTCTCAAGTAGTAAAATCAAAAACAGCACCAGGATTTGCAATAATACTTCCATCGGTATGTAGCATTCTTGCTATAGTAGTTGGGACAATAATATAATTTCCTCTATTGTGAAGTTTTTCAAAAGAAGGTCTAGGGATTTTAGTACCAAAATTATTTGCAATGATTTGATCTGCAGGCACAAAAAAACTATCCAATCTTGTTCCATCATATCGTAATTCAAGATCCAAAGTCTCTGTATCTACAAAATTAAAACTTGCTCATGGTTGATAATTTAATTGATCTAAATGTAACATATTCATAGTATCACCAACAATTATTGATGTTCACTGATTTAGTGAAATAGTGAAATTTTTATAAGTATTTCCATTTTTATAAATAAAAATTTTACCCTGAAAATCCTGATCTCCATCATTATAAATTTCTATCCACTCATCTGTTCCATAGAGATAAAGCTCGGTTAATAAAAGTTGAGGATCAGATCATCAATCTAATAATATCAGCGGTGTTTCTAATGGAGAAAATATTCACTCATTTAGTGAACTTTTATCATCTTCTCTAGAACCATTTATTCACTGTTCTAGTGAATTTTTATCATCTTCTTGAGAATCAATAATTCACTCATTTAGTGAACACTCAACTAGAAGATTTTCATCAAAACTTATTCACTGTTCTAGTGAATTTTTATCATCTTCTCGAAAATTAATAATTCACTCATTTAGTGAACATTCAACTAGAAGATTTTCATCAAAACTTATTCACTGTTCTAGTGAATTTTCTGATTCATTAAAAAAATCTAATCAAGGTTCTGATTCAGTAATTTCTTGTTCAATTCAAGATAAAGGATTTAGTGTTCAAAAACCTTGTACAAAGACCAGAGGATTGAGCAAAGAAAATAAAAGGTAGCTAATCATCAGGAGAAATAGAGATTTTTTTTTCTTCATTTTTTATTAGATTAAAAAATAAAGTACTAAGTTAACGGAATAATGGGAATATGGACATTGTTGTCAAGTAAAAAAGTCCGATTTTTTTGCTTTTTTTGATTTTTTTAAGTATAATGGAGTGAGTAAATTTATCTTCAGCTAAAAAAATATGAATTTAAATCTAAAACAACAATCCGAATATAACAATACACTAGAATTTGGAAGTTCATTGGAGTATGATGTTTTGGATTTAAAAACAGAAATTTCTAAAGAAAATCTTTCTGAGGCAGTAGAAAATCGTTACATTCATAATAATCCTATGACTACTTATAATGAACTCATAAATTTAGACAGCAACGAAGACTATGGAGAAAATCCTCTTCATCAAAGACTCCTCAAGGTAATGAGTGGACCAGAACTTGCAAATACTATAGAACTCAAAGATAAAACCCCAGAGGAGAGAGTAGAATATTTTTTTGAAAAAATAAATATTGCATTGATCAAATTTTATGAAAACAAGCTTATCAGCAAAGAATGAGGAGAGGTACCAGAACATATTAGCAAAGCACTAGTTCCTGCAACAGAAATTTATTTGTTAAACTTTTTAAAACATAATCAAAATAAAAATAACATTGGTACACTTTGATTAGCAGGGGAAATAAGCCGAAATAGTCTCAATAGTTTAATTGATGGAATCTCAGGAATTGCGAATAAATATAGCTATTCCTATAGTAGTATGAAGTCCTTGCTCAATATTGCAGATTTCTTATCTTTACCTCAACATCAACATCATCTTAAAAAACTAGACAATCCCTATCTCCTTTATCAAAAAGTTTTTGTAGAAAAAGCTGATATATGGACACAAAAAGATCTAAATATTTATACTCTATCCCTGACTGAAGCAGGATTGGGATTTTTATTAGATCAAGATTCTGATGAAACAGCTTTAGCACAAGAAACAAAGACTATAAAAGAAAATATTAAACAAGAAATTCAAGGAATCCAAATGGTAGAGACCCCAGAAACTGCACTCAAGATCCTCTGATTAATAAAAAAAGCTGATGATGTCTTGGATCAAACAGGAAAACTTTCAAATAATTTATTAGAAACTACAAAAAACTTTTATAAAATCGATGAAAGTCTACTACAATATTTTTGAATAAACTTATTTGATGTGATCAATGAAGGAGGATGGGTAAAAGATGTATTTGATTTTGCGCTTAGTTTACTTTGATTTTCTGGAGGAATTAAAGGATTGGAAACTAAATTTAGAAGAGGAAATATCGAAAATAATCTGAATTCAGAAAAGAGAAAGTTTATTTCAGATGTTTATAAAGATTATTTTGATAATAAAAGTGATTCAGAACCAGCTAAAAAAAGCTGAGAGATTATTTCCCAATTAGAAGTCTATAAAGTGCCTCAAAATACACTAAAAAATTTAGAAAAAAAAGAAAACAATATTATCAATAAACTCGATCTGGATCATACTCAGCTAAAATCATCAATACTAGATCAACTAGAAGACACTAGTTTAATAAATATTGAAACTTTATCAGCTTTGTCTAATAAAAGCATAAATTTTAAAGGGAGTAATTATCTTCAAGCAGTAAAAGATACAGATGGAAGAAAAAAATTACAAATTGATCAAAATGCGATCAATGCCAAGCCAGATTTCAAAGAAAAACTTATAGATACCTATCTGAGCAATACAATCAATCATCTTATCAATGATGATAAATATCTAGAAAAAATAAATAATTCTGATGAATTAGCTTTTACTCTTATTTCTGGAATAGTTGTAGGAAAAAATAATATCATAGAGGGAATTAAAGCAGATGCAATCTTTCCAAGTGAATTTTATGAGACTCCTTATATCAATACTGATGTCAATAGAGTAGATATTTCTGATTCAACAGATTCCTCTCCAGAGATAAATCCTGAATGGGATAATGTAAAAAATAAAAAACTAAATACTTTAAGTCACCCTGAAGCAATTATTGTATTAGAAAGTATTTTCTGAAAAGGACCAGGGACAGATTTATTAATTAAATTAAGTGAATGACAAGCATGTTTTATTACTAGAATCATAGCACTATCTCAACATGAATGAAAATTTGTTTTTTGAACAAAAAATCCAGATAAAAACAAAGGACAAATTAATATTTGAACTTTCCAAATTAGTGACACTAAATGAGAAATTGTAGGAAAATGGAATAAATCTCTAAAAAAATGATTTGAAAAATCAAAAGAATTATGAATTAACTATGAACAATATGGATATAGTGGTTCAGACTTTATAGGAATAAGTGAATACAATAGCCCTACTTCCAATAAAAAGAATAAAATTCCACAACTAGATATTATTGCATGGATTGGTTATATATATGTATATAGAATTAATAAATATCCAGATATCTTTAATAAACTTAGAAATCCAAATATTAATTCAGATGAAGTAGAAAAACTACTACATGAAACTATTCAAGTATGAGTTAGTACTATAGGAAAAGAAGTTACCAAAAATCTAAATACTTCTTCTGAAAAATTAGTAGCTAATAGTTGAATGAATAAAGAAGATAAAAACCAACTTTTAGCATAAAAAAAACTCCAAAATACATCAGAGTTTTAGATTTTTAAAAAATTAAAAGGAGAGCTTTATTTTCTCTCCTCTTAAATAGCCCCTAACAGCTTACACCACCATTACTGGCTTTGGGTCTTCCTTTCAGTCAAGCACACTAGTTTGAGCTATCCTACTGGAGTGCTTTTTTCGGTTAGATAAAAAAACTATTCAGTTGTTACTCCATCAAAATCTTCATCATTTGCTTCTGCAATGGCTTTAGTTTGACGAACAATTCCATCTTTGTGGTGTGCAGGTCCATAAATAGTATAAAGTTTTAATTCTTTTGAGTCAGAAGTATTGATGATATTGTGTTTTGCACCTGCAGGAATCACTACCACATCATCTGCTCCAACAACATATTCATTTTCATCAATAATTACCTTTCCTTCTCCTTCTTCAAATCTAAAAAATTGATCATTATCAGGATGAATTTCTACTCCAATATCTTCACCTGGGAGCAGGCTCATCAAAACTAATTGGAGATGGTTTCCTGAATACAATACTTCACGAAAATTTTTGTTTTCTACCGTGAGATCTTCAATGTTTCCATAAAATCCTTTCATAATAATATTATTATTTATACATATAAAACTAATTTAGTATTTCAATTACATTTTTATGATAATGCTGCCTCTGCATGACCTGCATTTTTGATATTAGGCTTGAGAGTTTTCATATCATTTTCCCAGCTAGCTGGACAAGCATGACCTGCATTTTCTGTCACAAACTTGAGTCCATAGAGTTTTCTTACGAGCTCTTTTGCACTTCTACCCAATGGGTCAGTATGGATTTCAATAGATTTTAAAATCCCTTCTGGAGAGATGATAAAGGTACCTCTCTCTGCGTTTCCACTTTCTTTATTTAAAATCCCAAAGTATCTACTGATTTCTGTGGTCCTATCAGAGATCATATTAAATTTAAAATCTTTGAGTAAATCTTCTGACTCAATCCAAGATTTATGAGAAAAAACAGAATCCACACTCGCTACTAATACTTCTACATTTTCCATAGTAGAGATTTCTTCATATTTTTGATTGAGATCTTTGAGTTCGGTAGGGCAGACAAAAGTAAAATCTGCAGGATAAAACAATACTACTACCCATTTACCTAAAAATTCATTCAGTTTTTTTTGTTCTACTGCTTGAGTTTTTGGATTATAAAAAGTAAAATTAAAGTTTGGAATCTGATCCTCAATCCTAGCACATCCAGATTCACAATTACAGCTTGTGATAAGTTTTTCCATTGTCATTAATTATTTTTAGTACAAATAAAAGCTTTTTTTAGCACTAGTAATTGTAGATAAGCAAGAATTAAAAACAAGAGTTTTTTTTATCAGTTATTTAAACTTGGTTATTTTTCTATTCCTAATTCTTTCAATACTCTCTCTACATGTCCTTTGGCTCTGACATTTTTCCAAGAATGAATAATGTTTCCTGCCGAATCCAAAAGAAAAGTAGATCTAATCGTTCCCTCATAGATTTTTCCATAATTTTTCTTTTCTCCCCATGTTTCATATTTTTGATGTAAAAGCAACTCTGGATCCGAAATCAAAGGAATTTGTATTCCCTGTTTGGTGATAAAATTACAGTGAGATTTCGCACTATCTTTACTCACTCCATAAACTCCAATTCAATGCTCTAGTAAGAGAGGATATATTTTAGAAAAATCCTTATTTTCTATCGTACATCCCGGAGTATTGTCTTTGGGGTAAAAATAGAGGAGAGTTTGGGGATTTTCTTTTAATAGCTCTCAAAAATCAACGATCTGATCTGCTTGATTAATCAAGGAAACACTTATTTGCATTATAATAAAGAAGAAAATAAAAATCTGATTTTTGTATTTTTTTATTTTAAAAAAGAGGTTTTTTTAAGTTCCAGTAACATTTTCATATTTTTCCAAAATTTGATCGTTTTTAACAAAAACGACATCTAGTCTTACCGGTTTTTCAATCGCTCTTTTATAAGAATACTGATCAATGGTTCTCTCAAGTAAAGCAATTTTTCTCGGAGCGATCATATAATCAAAATCTTGCATAAAATCTACCCTTTTTACCTCAATAAAGATAATTTCCTCTCCTGTATCAAAAATTAAATCGAGTTCACCACCAGGAATGGTATAATTTCTCTCCAACAGTTGATAGCCAAGACCTTTGTAGTGATTTTCTACAATTTTTTCTGCTTGCTGTCCAAGTGCTCTCATATTTGTCATGATACTATTTTCTTGTAAGATTAAAGCTTTTTTTCTTGTTTTGTTCTCCATTTTTTAATTTCTTGTTCATTTCCGGTAAGGAGAATTTCTGGTACTGATAATCCTCTCACTGTTTGAGGTCTAGTATAATTTGGAGCTTCTAAAGTTTGCATATTATGTTTGAGTGCATAACTTTCTTCTATCCAGCTTTCAGACTCTTTGATCACTCCAGGAATTAGCCTAGTAATCGCCTCAATCATCACCATACTAGGCACTTCTCCTCAGAGAGTAATAAAACTTC
>CAYTFB010000009.1:1240-14986 GCA_964437055.1 uncultured Candidatus Peribacteria bacterium | reverse complement strand
ACGAGCACCACTACCAGCAGGTAGAGGAGTTTGTCTTTGCATCAAAAAATCTGTCCGACAAATTCCTCACTTGTATTGAGGGATTTTTTTATTATACTTTGCATCGATTGATCTTTTAGCTCTTATCTTTTGATACTCATGTGACAACACGACCCAGCAGATCTCCTTTATCTCCAGAGGCACTCTTTAGCTCATGTTTTGGCTCAAGCAGTCCAGAGAGAGATCCAATCTGATGTAGAAATCGGGATTGGCCCTGCGATTGATACCGGATTTTATTAT
The DNA here is from genome assembly GCA_964437055.1 of uncultured Candidatus Peribacteria bacterium. Classification (GTDB taxonomy): domain Bacteria; phylum Patescibacteriota; class Gracilibacteria; order Absconditabacterales; family Absconditicoccaceae; genus HOT-345. The sequence continues at coordinate 14,707 of CAYTFB010000009.1, read as the reverse complement.
GATTTTCTTTTTGCTCCAGAACATCAGATCAAAGAAGAGGATCTCAAAACCATCCAAAATCAGATGGAAAAAATTATCAAAGAAAATCAGGATTTTGTTTTGATTGAAGCTAACAATGAAGATGCGACCGAGATTGTCAAAAAGCTCATGGGACAGGAATACAAAAATGATCTCATGCAAGGATTTATGGCTGAGGGAGAAAACATCACTTTCTATGTCAATACGATCCCTGCAGTAGCAAAAGATCAGATTCTCAAAGGGATTAGCCCTGAGTATCTTGCTTATTATCAAAAAGTAACCGATCATCTCCAAAAGAAATATCCTGATCTCTTTGTAGAGAGATTTATTACTTTCCTCGATCTGTGTGAAGGACCTCATGTCGATGCCACCAAAGTCATTGACCTCAAGCAGTTCAAATTAGACAAATTGGCAGGAGCTTATTGGAGAGGGGATTCAGATAATGTGATGATGACGAGAATCTATGCGCATGCGTTTGCAGACAAAGAAGCTTTACAAGCACATCTAACTTTTCTAGAAGAAGCAAAAAAAAGAGATCATAGAGTCTTGGGGCACAAGCTCAAAATTTTTACCATGTCTCCTTTGGTTGGATCAGGATTGCCTTTGTTGCAACCTAAAGGGATGATCATCAGACAAGAAGTAGAAAATTATCTCTGGGAGTTGCATCAGGAGAGAGGTTATGATAGAGTTTGGACTCCTCATATAGCAAAAATTGATCTCTATGAAACCTCTGGTCATGCTGCAAAATTTGGAGATGAGCTTTTTAGAGTAAAGGGTAAAGAGGAGGATTTTATTATGAAACCGATGAATTGTCCTCATCATATGCAGATTTTTGCAGATAATCAGTTTTCTTATCGTGATATGCCGGTGAGATATTTTGAACCAGCAACGGTCTATAGAGATGAAAAAACCTGACAACTTTCTGGTCTGACTCGTGTGAGATCGATTACTCAGGATGATGGGCATCTTTTTTGTCGTATCGATCAGATCAAAGATGAGGTAAAGACGATTACTGATATCATCAAAGAGTTTTATGCTACGATGGGAATGCTCGGATCTTATCGAGTGAGTTTGTCGGTGAGAGGAGAGGATAAGTCTAAATATCTGGGAGAGGATGCTGCACGAGAAATCGCCGAAAATTCTCTGGAAGAGGCAGCTAAACTCAATGATCTCCCCTATAAAAGGATCGAAGGAGAGGCAGCATTTTATGGACCAAAGCTAGATTTTATGTTCAAAGATTGTCTTGGGAGAGAGTGGCAGTTGGCAACTATTCAGTGTGATTTCAATCTTCCTGAGAGATTTAAACTAGAATTTGTAAATGAAGCTGGAGAGAAAGAAAGGCCAGTTGTGATCCATAGAGCAATTGCTGGATCTCTAGAGAGATTTATGGGAATTATGATCGAGCATTTTGCTGGAGCATTCCCAGTATGGATGGCCCCAGTTCAGGCAAAGATCATCCCAGTAGCGGACACCTTCTTGGACTATGCTAACTTGCTCAAAAAGCAGTTTCAAAAGCAAAAAATCAGAGTCGAAATCGATACTGGTTCAGATAGTTTTGCAAAAAAAATTAGAAATGCAGAACTAGAAAAAGTACCTTATGTGATTGTAGTTGGTCAGCAGGAGCTAGATCATCAATCAGTCAATGTCCGTGTGCATAAGGATAAATCTCAGACAGAATTTCCTTTCTCAGATTTCCTAGAAAAGATTGTCAAAGAGAGAGATGAGAGAAGTTTATAAAAAATATCTTTTCAAAAATAATTACTTTTAAAAGGGACTTACTTGGATACGAAGTTCCTTTTTTTTATGTTAAATTCTTGATTCTAAAAGGGGATTATCCCTCAGACTCTACAAACATCGTCTTACTTCTATAGTTGAGAGCTTCCATGAGATGAGAAGTTTCTATATCAGTTTTCCCTTGCATATCTGCAATGGTCCTAGCGAGTTTGATTAGTCTGTGGACGAGTCTCCCTGAGAGATTGAGTCTCTGAGAGGCAGTAGTAATCAGCTCTTTACTAGCAGGATCGAGGTGGATATAATGATCAATATCTTGGGCTCTCATATAAGCATTAGCTTGGATATCAGCTCCTTTAAATCTTTCTTGCTGGATATGCCAGGCTTGAGTGACTTGTTCTCTGAGTGCAGCAGAGGAGAGGTTATTTTGTTTATCTAAAAGGGTAGAGATATTTTCCCTAGGAATCTCCAAAATCATATCAATCCTATCCAAAAGAGGACCGGAAATTTTGCTTTGATATCTTTTGATCTCATTGATGGAGCAGGTACAAAGTTTTTCAGGATCTTTGAAGTATCCACATTTACAGGGATTCATAGAAGCGACAAACATTACATTGGCAGGATATTGGACCGTCCCACTGACTCTAGAAATATGGATTACTCTGTCTTCTAAAGGTTGTCTCAAAACTTCTAGTACTTCTCTAGGAAATTCTGTCAATTCATCAAAAAAGAGGATTCCTTTGTGAGCAAGGGACACTTCTCCAGGAGTCAGATTACTTCCTCCTCCGATGATAGAAACTTTGGAGGCAGTATGATGCACTTGCCTAAAAGGTCTCTGAGTAATGAGAGGGAGGTCTTTGTTGAGTTTTCCCACTACAGAATAAATCTGACTCACTTCCAAGATCTCATCAAACCCTAATGGCGGGAGGATGGTATTGAGTGCTTTGCTGAGCATGGTTTTGCCACTACCAGGTGCTCCAAGCATCAAAGCATTGTGGAGTCCTGCTGCTGCGATACTGAGAGCTCTCTTTGCAAAGATTTGTCCTTTGATATGAGCAAAATCATTGAGTTCAAATTCTGGTGGGATTCAGATTTCTGATAATTGTTTGGCATTACGATAATGCTCGAGATTTTTTCCTTTGATAAAAAAACTAATAATCTGATTGAAATGATGAATCGGGATGATCGTGATATCTGAGATGTATTCTAGTTCATAAAGGTTTTCTGCAGGGATAAAGAAAATCTCATAACCCTTTTGTTTGGCAGAGATGACATTGGGTAGGAGTCCGTCAATCCTTTTAACACTTCCATCGAGTCCTAGCTCTCAGAAAAAGAGAAAACGATCCAACTGATCTGCATGCAAGAGTTCTCCCTGAAATATCAATGCCAAGAGTGCTACTGCCATGGGGAGATCAAATGCAGTTCCAGCTTTTCTCAGATCACTAGGGGAGAGATTGAGGATAAATTTTCTCCTGGGCATCTGGATCCCTACATTCCTAAAGCAGGATCTAATCCTCTCTTTGGATTCTTTGATCATAGTATCGGGGAGCCCGATGACCTCAATTCCTGGGAGGGACTGGTTGCTGTCTGCTTCCACGATGATTTCGTGTCCTAGGAGTCAGAGATTGCTAAAGGTTTTGATTTTTGCGATCATGGTTTACTATCTTTTTGTACTAAAAACACTAGAAAGATAGTTTTTGTTTTTTGAAAGTCAAGTCAAAGTTGTGGTTTTTCTTTTGTCAAAAATTGTATTGATGATTTGACTATAAATTATCGAAAAAAACAAGCAATAAAAATCAGATTCTTATCTTTTAAGAAAATACTCTTCTAATGACTTTCGATTTTTGAAAATTATTCTTGAAAATTGGTCATAATGCTACAAATATTTACCATTCCTTGATAGGGGCGAGTATAGATTACCGTACTGCAAAAGCGAAGTTCTTTGGCACTACTATCTCCACAATGTGAATCACTTCCATTGTTACAGATTAGCTCTGAATTGTCATCTTTGGAGAAAAGTCCTTGAACTCTAATCACTCTATAAAAATTACCTTCTTTTTTGTTTTCTGTTTGTTGTTTTATTGGATCTAAATTTTTGAAGTTCTCATGATCAATCCATTCTCCCTCAACATTGTGGAGCTGATAAACTTTCCAAGGATTTTCTGAGATCCCTTGTCCACCTTCAGAATTCTTTTCCCCTTCATTTTCTAGAGTTCCATAAATATGTTTATCTCGTACTCCATAATCTCCTCGCTCTTCTGTGGAAGATATTTGCACTCTAGCATCTTTTATAAGATTAATATTACCTTCTTCTTGTTGGATGACTCGCTGCCCCTTTCCAATCCATGGGCTTTCTTCACATCATTGTCCATGAGTACTAGTTAGAGGGTCAGTTTTTAGTCGACATTGATCTTTTTGAGAAGATCGCCTCCTCCAATTACTATCTCTGATTTGATACATGGACTCAAGTCCCTCTCTAGCAATATTGAGAGCGATCGTTTGTTGTCTGAGTCTATTGAGATACCTAGAGCTACTATTTACTGCATTGATCCCAATAATTAGTGCTGTAGAAAATACTCGTAATACGATGACTACTTCAATCATTGTAAATCCCTTTTTTTTGAGCATCTTTTGGCTAAAAATAAAATTGACATCAATCTCCTAAAAGCTATACATAAATTGGCTCAATAATCAATGCTTTTTTTAGTTTTTATGAATTAGGATGCCTTTAGAGATTTTGATTTTATTAGTAGTTGTAATGCTTCTTTTTTCGCTTTCTGTTTTAAAGGCGGAAAAAATTATCAAAATTACTCTAGGAACTTATCTTTTACTTCCTTTTTCTATGGGATTAGGGGAGGTACTTTTGCAGTTATCACTTTATTTAAGTACTCATGCAGATCAAAGCTTTTTATGAATTAGTTTCGCTAATTTATCACTATTTTTGTCCAATGCCCAACCGACGATAGTGTTGCTACTTTTTGTACTTTTGGTCTGGTTTATATCCAAAAATTCTTATCTCTCTGTTGCAGTTTCTTCTGATCCCTTCCAAAAACAATTACAGACTTTGGTCCGGAGTGCTTTAGCTTTAGCTAGTTTTTTGAGCTATTTGTATTTTTCTCTTGCATACTTCAAATGAGAGTTTTTTAACTATCTTTTTGTCCAGACCGCTGCGATTAGTTCTTATACCGTTTGGTTTCCTTTGTTTGGCTTTTTAACTGCTTTAGTAGTAGTTTTAGCTTCTTCTCACATTCAGATTAAACTTTTTAGAAAAAAAGCTCCAGAATTAGAATAATTATTTCATTCTTTAACTTTATTGTTGTTTCTTTGATGAGTTTACTTGATTGGATTTTCCCTCGTGAGTGTATCCAGTGTTCCAAATCAGGATCTTATCTTTGTGCGGAATGCAAAAAAACTTTGTCAGCCCATCCAGAACTTTGTCCAGCTTGTCACAAAAGGAATTCTGGTTTCAAACTTTGTCCGAGTTGTGTCTTTACAGAAAAATGGTATTTTGATGGCTTGATTGTAGGATTTGCTTATGAAAAATGGATCAAAAAGTTGATTCTCAAGCTCAAATTTTATCACAAAAAAGATCTTGGAGATTTCCTTGCTGAGAGACTTTCATTACATATTCTGACTAATCAGTATTTATTAGATGCTGTAGAGGCAAAATCTCTCTATCTGACCTGGGTACCTTCTCATTGGATCCGTCATTATATCCAAAAAGGTTACAATCAGTCTAAAGTTTTAGCTCAGCAGTTAGCAAAAAAACTAGATCTTCCCTTGATCCAATCTGCAAAAAAAAAGAAGGCCACCCAATCTCAAGTTAAACTGAATAGAGATCAAAGGATCAAAAATCTTTCTCAGGTATTTCGTTCTCATGATCTTTTAAAACTACCTCAGAATGCAAAAATTTTGATTGTGGATGATGTGACGACCACTGGTGCTACAATCAATGAAATGGCAAAAACTTTAAAAAGTCAGAGGCCAGATTTGAGTGTTTGGGGTATCGTGATAGCTAGGCATATCTAATAATTTTTTGATTTATTCTCTTTAAAAGAAAGTGGTGTAGTGGTAGCACGCCAGTCTCCGAAGCTGGAAGTGGAGGTTCGATCCCTCTCTTTCTTGAACAATCTCCAGAAGCAATACCTGCTTCTTTTTTTTAAGTTGTTTTTTTTAATAGTATTATGGTTTAACTCTTTTTAGTTAGAGTTTTAATCTTTTTCAATTCCTTTTTTATAAGTAAGATTTCTTTTCGATTAATACCAATCAAGATCAATAAATAACTTAATCAAAATATTATTATTTTCCCAAAATTTTGATATCTTTGGGCATCTTCAAAAACAAAAAAGTCTGATTTGAGATACCAGATTCCTATCCCCAATAGTCCAGTAAAAATCAGATTTTTGAGGATAATTTTTCGATTAATCTTAAAAGTTATTTTTTGATAAAGTATGTTAAAACTTAGAATAAATAATAAAATATAGCTGATCCCCATTGCAAAAATAGCTCCATAAAGCTGTATTCGTAAGATCCCTCCAATTGAGAGTGTTGTTAAAATTAAACTTGCGATTCCCAATAATTTTACTCTTTCTTTGATTTTTCCCATGCCTGCCAAGACTGAGAAATTGAAACCCACTAAAATACTAAAAATGCTAAATATGGCTCCTATTTGTAATAATTCTCCTGAAAAAACAAAAGATTTATTGAATACAACCAATGCTATTTCTGGTCACAAAGCAGACAAAAAAACTGCAAAGATAATTACTGCTACCAAAAAATAACTGTAGAAAAAACTGAATAAACTATAAATTTTTTGATCATCTTTTTTGCTGATTAGTTCTGATACTACCGGGAATATAAATCCAATAATTGGCCCTACAACAATATTTGTAATCCCAAATAAACTCAAAAAATTGCTATAATATCCTGCAGGTTCTGGTCACAAAAGTACGATAATCAGTTGTTGTATAATTTGTCCAAAAAGTTGCCCAACATTAAGCCCTAAAAACACCCAAAAAGCATAATGGAGATATTCTTTGATCATAGGTTTTTCTCGGACAAGTTGCCCTTGGAAAACACTTTTGCGATATTTTTTTAAAAAAATAGCTCCTGCGACCAAAATCCCGATTCCTAATCCTAAAATCCAACTGAGGCTATATCGTTGGATGCTTGCCTTATTGCCTAATCGGAAAAGGACAGTAAAACCCAAAATACTTCCCATTCTCACAAAATCTACAAATTGGTAAGCAAAAGTATTCTGAAAGGAGTAAAAAATACTTTGTAATACTTGAAAGAGATTGATTCCTAGAAAATAAAAACAAAAATATTTTAAAATATTCACTGCTTCTGGACTATGAAAATAGTGAGTTGCAAGTCGAGGTGTTGCAATCCACAAGATCAAGGCAAGTATAATCCCAGTACTAATTTGAACTAATAAACTCAGATAGATAGAAGTTTTGATATAATTGTATTGTTTTTTGACCCAATATCTGGGGATAAAGTATTGGAGACTTTCAGTCAATCCCAAGTCATTGTAGATACTCAATAAACTAATAAGTCCTACGACACTATAGAGTACTCCCACCTCAGCAACAGAAACCGAATTAGAGATCACAATTCTTGCCAAATATCCTGCTGGAGCGACCAAAAATGCAAAAAAATAAAGCCAAAATCCTTTTTTGATTAGCTTTGTTCAGAGATTTTCATCGGGGAGGAGTTCCTGAGACATACTTGAAAATGCACATAAATAGGGGATGATTCATTTTAGAATATCCATTTTGGAGAAAATTGCAAGCTTAGCACTTAGATTTTCTCTTTTTCTTTTCGCTTGACTTTATGTTAAATATGCTTATATTGTCTTTATTATAATAATTTCTTTTATCTTTTTTTATTTTTTTTTGATGCCAACTACGGTACGATTCTGGATTATCCTTCTTTTGGTAGTAATTTTTTTATTTTTCCTTTTGAGAAAATTTATTGGAAGGATTGTGATTTTATTATTTATTGTGTTTCTAGCATTCATGATTTTTAGATGGATCAATCCTACAAAAGCAATGAATCTACGAAATACAATCCTTGATGTACCTACGACAATTATGTCTTGGTTGACTCCATCAGAGAAAAATTCTTTAGAATCAAATTTAGAGGAGGATTCAAATCTGGATACTATCTTTTTAGAAGATCTTGAGATTGATACACCAATAGAACGTGAGGTGGATCTTTTGGATACAGAAATAACTTCCTTGGTAGAGGGAAATGGTAGTATTGGTATTGTGAGTACTGGAGGGAGAGAGGTTCCTCAATATGTTACTGATGATGCAGGAAACCGTTATCGCCTAGAACTAGAAGATAACCCTTCTCCAGAAGAACTTGACTCAAAATCTAATTCTAATAATTCAAGTCTTTCCAGTGCTGATCTTAGAGAAGCAGAAAGTATCTTTAATTTTTAGTATAAATGGTATCCTTTTAAAAATTTAATTATTCAGTTAAAAAAATAAGTCCTATAAGTTGCTTTATGGAGCTTCTGGGAAATATAAAAATCCTCTAAAATGTAGAGGATTTTTTATATGAGGTTTTTTAGTTTTTATTTCTCATTTTTTTGATTATTTTGTTGTAGGACTTGTTCTTTTTTGAGAAGTTCATTTTCTCTTTTTAAGAGTTCATTTTCTTTTCTTAAAAGTTCTTGTTCTTTTTTTTCTAATGTCTGATTATTTATCAGCTGATCAAGGTGTTGTTTGTTAGGATCATTTTCGTCTATTATAACTTCTTGTCCTTGTTGATTTCCTACTAAAGAATCAAATTTTCCTATAGGATTTTTGATAATTTCTTTAGTATTATCTAGGACTTTAGTCCCCACTTTTTTCCCTTTTTCTATTACCTTTTCTCCACCAGTTTTGATATTTCATATCACTCCAACTTTTTCAGAGATAGGGTTCCCTTCTTTATCAATTTTGACTGTAGTTCCAGCATTATTTACTTTATCTTTAATAGTTGTTTTAACTTTTTCTCCTTTTTCTACAATATTTTCGCCAATTTTTTTAGCTCCTTGAACAGTATTCTCTCCTATTTCTTGAGCAGTATTCCCAACTGTCCTTGTAATATCACTTATACCCTGCATCGGATTTTTGATAATCTTTTTCCCTCCATCAACGAGTCCTCCTCCTAGTGTGTCAGTAGTATCTAAGGCAGAATCGACTCCTTTGTTCAAACCTTCTCTGAGTTTATCTTTTCCTTCTCAGAGCTTATCACTGATTTCACTCCCTTTTTCTTCTATTTTCTCTTTCAACTCATTTCCTTTATTCATCCCTTTTTGTAAAACATTTGCAGTTCCTCCGACTACTTTCCCTGGTAAGTCTATTACTTTTTTGCTAATTTCTTTTGTTTTAGAAACAGCTGTTTCTGTAAAACTTTCTGCATGAGAGAGAAGGTTTCTGGTTCCACTAACTAGTTTATTGAAGAAATTTCCTTCTGATTGCTCTTCTTTATTGATAGTCTCTCAACTTTCTGGATCAGGATTTCCAGTTTTTTTTGCTAAAAATGAGGTTACATTTTTTACTCCTTTTTCAAAAAATCAAACTTTCTTTTGAGAAGTAGTTTCGATCCCTTCAGATGGAATATCTCCTAATGCAATTTCTTTATTAACTATAGCTGCTTCAAGAGGAATAGCCTCAACAGGAGTAGCTACAATAGGTTTTGATTGAACTGGTGCTGGAGTAGTAGTATCGGTCATTTTTGTTTTAAAGAAAATAAATAATAGTTTTCTCCTCTCCATTATAAGATTTTTTTTTCAAAAGTCAAAAAAACTATCCTGATTTACTCAGAATAGTCTTTTTATTGGAATATTTTAGTTTTTATAATTTATTGTCTTTTACAAAATAGCATTAATAGTACTTTCAAAGCTAGCTTTTGGTAAAGCTCCTCCAACAAGTTGATAAGCTCCTGTGTTTTTATTGATCACTACAGTAGCTGGAGTTCCACTGATTCCGAAGCTACTTACCCCTTCTGCATAAATAGCATTTACTGCATCTGTAGTTGCTTTATCATTATAACATTCTGTAAAATCCTTTTCTGAAATTCCAACACCAGTAGCTAGTGCAAGAGCTCCATCTGCAGATTGTGCTTGTGCATCATATCCTGCATCAATGAGATTAAAGTATTGCTCCGCAGATCCTAGTTGAGATACACAGTATGCTGCTTTTGCTCCTGGAACTGATTGATCTCCAAAAAGTGCTACATGCTTTACTACTACTGAAACATTATCATTTTCTGCAGCTATAGCTTCAATAGTTCCATCATTGTGGAGTCTATTACAGAATGAACAAAGAAAATCAGCATAGACTACTAGTACAACATCTCCATCTGGATTTCCTATTACGTGTTGATTCCCGATTACTTGTTCTAGTTGATCAAGATTAAAGCTTTTGTTGTTGTTACTTGGTTGAGATGGTTGTGCTGCTCCAGTATCTTCACCAATAAGATCTCCCATTTGAGCAAGATATTCTTGGATGTTTTCTACTTGAGCTTGTTGGTATGCTGGAGTATCCCAGAGTTTTTCTGTGAGGATATTGAGTACTTCTACTCCTCCTAGTTGTCCAATTTGTGATCTATAGAGATCTTTAATCTTGTTGTTCATATTGAATCCCATTACGAGATTCACGATTACGAGCAAAAGTGTTGCTCCCAAGATTCCAGGAACCATTGTTCTCATTGGACATGCTCCTTCTGCATTGTTTTTTTTGATCATTTTCGTTGCTTGATAAAAGGTTAAAATAAATTTCACAAAACCTAAATTTTGTGAGACATTTTTCTATTTTTTTAAGGAAAAATGTTTAATAAAGTTTTTTTGCTACTTAGATAATATTATTGCTTTGACCAAAATCTTTTTTTCTAAGCTAGAGCAAAAGATATATAATAAGAGCTTAGTGTTTTTCTTCGAGAAAAGTTTGTCTAAAGAGTTAGTATTTTATTCTAAAACAAATACTTCTTCATCAAAATTTTCATCAAAATTATAAAAAAGATCTTCATCGTATTCTCCATTCATTGCAGCTTCCATCTGAAGGATCCTCATAGTCATATCCTCTTGAAAGATTGGGTTTTGATAAAGTTGTTTGATTGAACTATAGTTTTGTGCTCCTCCCACGTTGAGGATATTCCACTGATGGATTTCTTGGAGTATAGTGTTGAGAGATTTTACTTCTTTTTTTAGTTTGATTAGACTACAAAATCCTGAGATGAAGATTAGTAAGATTATTAAAACTAAAGCTTTTGTGAGCATTGCCTTTTTATTACAATGACCAGCTCCACAACATGGTTTCTTTTCAGAAGTTTTTTCATCTCTTTTGATAGTAGCAACTTTGCTTGCTACAGTACTTGTAGTAGTTCTACTTACAGGTTTTTTGTTAACTGTTACTTTAGGAGTAGTTACTTTTGTTGTTTTTTCTGTAGTTTTTTTTTCTACAGTCTTTTTTGCAGGAGTCTTTTTTTCTGCCATAAAATAGAGAGTAAAAAATAAAATTAAGCGTCCGAAAAAAAATTTCCGAGACCAGTTTTGAAAATACTTAAAAAAAAGGGAAAAACAAGCTCTTTTGTCTTTTAAAGCTCAGAATGGCTTGACAAAGTTTGGTTTTTTTGATATGTAATTTCAATTATACTACAATTTTAATCATTTGAAGCTTTATTGTTCTTTTTTTGTGCGAGAATGCTTTCTCCTTCGACTACCTTTTCTCAGATTTGAGCTACAATTTCAAAGTTTGTATCCAAAATTACACTAACCTGACTTCCAAACTTAATCAGTCCTCGAGTTTCTCCTTGTTCTATTGTTTGCTCTGGTTTGAGATAGTCTTCGATTCTTCTGGCTAATTTTCCAGCAATTTGGATAATACGAAATTTGTATCCCTCAGGAGTCTGGAAAAGAATATTGTTATATTCATTTTGAAAGGTAGAGCGCATACTTTGGTCTGATTTCATTGCATTAAAAAATCTGCCAGCTACATATTTTTTGCTCAAAAATTTTGCCTCCAGGGGAGCTTTTTGATAGTGGACATCTCGTGGAGTCATCATGATAGAAATGAGGGTAGCTCCAGAATTAAATCCCTCTGTCCAATCTTCAATCACTTTGTTATTATCCTTGTAGAGTCCAGTCCCAATGCTTTCTAGAAGGAGCTGATCTTGGTGAATAATCGCAATGATTTTACCATTGGCTGGGCTGACAAAGAGTTTATTATCATGAGGCACCTTTCTTTCTGGTTGACGTAAAAAGTAGAGAAAATAGAAGCTAACTAAAAAAATCAGGATCCCTATCAAGGAATAAAGACTAGCAATCATCAGTTTACTCATCTTTAGGATATGATTGAGCTAAAAAGTCTTGTTTTTAATTAGAAAAATTATATAAATAAGTCATCCTTTGTCAACATTTTTTTTATTTTTCATCTTGCCGATTATGAAAAAGATTGTAATATTTGCTTTATTGGTAGTAGGGCTAGCATGAGGGAGCGTCAATGCTGATGCTTGCGAGACAGTTAGGTTTCTCAATGGAGAGAGTTTTTGTTTTGGGATAGAAAGACTCTCCAATAATCAGTATCTCACTAAGCTAACCCAAAGTACACTGACAAGTTCCTTGACTTGTAAGCTGATTTTACCAAACCTGAGTCAGGTAGCCCTTCCCGGTTGTCAGGGAAACTTCAGCTATGCAGGAACAGGTCTTACTCTCAAGCTAGCTGCAGAGATTAGAAATTATACTGCAGATATCATTTTTAGCTATAATTTCTTGGGAGATGAGATTCCACCGTTAGAGGAAAATGATTTGGCTTCACTACAGATTACTAGTATTATCCCGATAAACCCAACTTTATCAGAATGGATTGGTATGACTTTTAAAGTATATGATAAACAAAATAAGGTTTTTAGTGCCTTTGAAGGGAAACTGAATTTTTCTGTAGAGGAGTATCGTAATGGGAGTTGGAAAAACGCTTATAGTCCAACTTATTCCCTCTCTTCGACGAGTACTAACTTTTCCACTTTAGATCGTGGGAGTAAGACTCTCAGCCCATTTTTGAGATTCAATACCGAATGAAAATATAGATTTGTTGTTACAACTACTTACAATGGAAGGACGGTTTCTGCGACTCAGATTTTTGAATTTTCAAAAACTCCAGTAGTTGATCCAGAGAACAAAAAAATCTGATCTCTTCAAATTATTAGTGTTACTCCTAGTGCACCTAAATTATCAGATTGAATTACTGCCTCTCTTAGAGTATTTGATGAGAATAATAAAATTTTTATTGATTTTGATGGTAGGGTAGATTTTTCTGTAGAGGAATATCGTAATGGAAGTCGGCAAAATGCTTATCACTCAGACTATACACTTTCTTTGACGAGCAATACCTTCTCTAGCTCAGATCGTGGAGAGAAAAGATATCTTTCTTTACTCAGATTTTCAAATGAATGAAAATATAGATTAGTCGCCACTACTTCTTACAAAGGGAAAACGGCTACAGCTACTCAGGTTTTTGAGATCAATAAAATATCAGAGAATTCCAATCCTAGCTATGATCAGGCGAGCAGTTTTGAGATCTATAAAACCTATCCCTACTATCCTATAGAAAATCAATGGATCGATCTTTCTCTGAGAGTATATGATCGTTATGGATATTTGCTGAGAGATTATGATGGTTTTCTCAATGTTGAGGTAGAAAAAAGAGTCAATGGAAGCTGGAGATC
>CAYTFB010000009.1:0-1140 GCA_964437055.1 uncultured Candidatus Peribacteria bacterium | reverse complement strand
TATCAGCTTTGGCCTCAAGTCATTATCCTTCTCAAAAAAGATTATCCTCGCCTCAGAAACAATAGTACTTGGCAAAAGATGAGTGATGATTTTTATCAAAACATGAGAGATACGATTTATTCTGATCGTGGTAAATTCCGTTATTTTGATAATTTTTATCAAGATTTTATGGAATGGTTTTCTTATACAAGCAGAGTGAGATAGACTAGCTGAAGTAGTAATTTTTAATAAAAAATCCCCTGATATTGAGGGATTTTTTTATTATTTTTAGGGAAATTAATACTTCTGATTTTTTTTAAAGTTCTATCTTATGGTTTTGGAGTAAAATTTGTAGTTGCTGTAATCCTGTAACATTGACAGAAAAGCTTCTTTTCCCTATTTCTATGAGGAGGTCTCCAGGATGGGCTTGGATGATTTGGATGAGAGTATTAATCTTTTCTACTTGATCAGGGAGTTTGTAGCGATGCATTTCTAGTTTTTTTTGGACTTTTTGAAAATTATTGTCAGAGACTGATTCTGTAGTGGTAATTTTTTGAGGATCTTGATATTCTAACTCCTCGAGCCTTTTCCTTGCGAGTTTGATATCTTCTACAGCAGGGATATCTTCTGGCATGGTTCCTCAGAGCTCTTGGATAGTAGATCTGATTTTTTTACCTACTTCAAAATGTGCTTTGCTTGCCTGTTCTTGTCCTCTGATGGTTTCCCTTTTGATCTTGGCTTCTGCCTGAGTTGCACGAAAGAGATTTGCAGCAAGTTCTTCACTACTCATACGATCTAGGACATTTTCATCCTGATCTAGCCCCTTTTTTTCTACGATATCTCTTTTTCTCATCCCATAGAGTCCCACATATCCAGAGTCATAAAAGGTCGCATAGTCATGTACCCCTGCACTCCTAGCAGTACTAAAGAGTCTCTTATTGTGTTGTGTAACCTCATCTCTGAGTTGGATCCTTTTTTGATCCTCCAACTTTTGGATATTCAATTCTTGTTGCCTGGTTTGCAAGGCAAAATAAGTTTGACCAAGAGCTACGACTTCCTTGTTGGGATCTGCGTTTTGGATGATGAGATAGCAAGCATAACGGCTTAATTTTCGGCTTTTGAGTCATCTGGTAGCTCCCGAGCCGATTTTAACCTTCTCGG
>CAYTFB010000008.1:19409-21181 GCA_964437055.1 uncultured Candidatus Peribacteria bacterium | reverse complement strand
TGAGCAAAGGAGAGGCCTATCAACTGGTAGCAGAGGTATTTCATATCAAGATTGTTAATCTCAATCCTCAAGAAAATGCCAAACCCATTACCAGATGAGAACTAGCGGAGCTCATTGTCCAGAGTACAGACTTTTATCTGCAAGAATACAAAGCAGAAAGTCCGAATCCAATCGTTGAAGATGTCAAAATAGCCTGAAAAGAAAATAAAAAAAATCTACTTTTGAGTCTACTCAAAGTCATGATCGAAGATTGATAATACTCACAAAACAATGAATCTACTAGACTAAAGGTCACTACACAACATTCTTTGGGAAAAAATTCCAACCCTTTTAGCTTTTAAAATAGATAGCAATGAAAAAACAAAACAAAGAAGCAGGTTTTATCCCTGCAGCAGAGCTAAGTGAAGAAGAACTACAGTTTATTGAAAAAAAAGGAAACAAAAATTATAAAAATAAAAAAGTAAAAAATGCAGAAACAGTTGATCTTGTAGACTCATTTGCAGACATCTCTGTAGAGACTGCAGAAAGTATTATTGATTTACTCAAAATACCAAATACAATATTACAACAAGTTGAGACTACAAACGAAGCAACCTTTAGTGTATTGATAAATCATACTAGGAAAGTAAATGAGAAAAAAAATTGAACAAAGGTTCAATTAGGAGAAACTCTTTCTCAAATCGCTTAATCATATTGTTTCTAAAGAAACTCTGAGGATTATTTCCTTGGAGTTTTTTTTATTGCATTAAAAGTTGAGAAATAAAAAAATATTCCTATACTTTAGATATTTACTCCCCTTCCCCCAAGATCATGAACAAAATTTTTCAATTTCTTACCAAAAGGATCATAGCACTCCGCTATCAAGTAGTCCTCCATGGTACAGAGCATCTTCCTCAATCTGGAGAACAGACGCTCCTCTTACCCAATCATGTTGCACTAGTAGATCCTATGATCATCTATGCCTATTTTTCTCCCCAAATCTCTTTCAAAACGCTTGCAACAAATAATTACGCAGAAAACAAACTTCTCAAACCTATCTTCAAAGCAATCGGTACCGTAGGAGTAGATGATCTGAACAAATCAGAAGATAGTACTCAAGTCAAAGATTCTCTAAGTCAGATTTTACAATTGGTTCAACAAGGGGAAAGTCTACTCCTCTATCCCTCAGGAGGACTTGCAGGACAAGGATATGAAGTCATCTGAGCAAAAAAATCTGCATTTCTCGCAGCACAAGAGCTTTTCCAAAAAAATAAAAACGGAAAAATCCTAGCGATCCAAACCAAAGGACTCTGGGGAAGTATTTGGTCGAACGCTTGGAGTGCCGAAGGGGCAAGTTTTGGGAAAGGAATTTTGATGGCGATCGGATATCTTTTGGCAAATCTTCTCTTTTTCTTACCCAAAAGAAAGGTAAATATCAAAATCCAAGATCTCAGTAAAGAACTAAAAGATGCAGCAGATGTCAAAGACTTTAATCAGATTTTGGAAAATTATTATAACCAAGAGGGAGAAGAGATGGTCAGCTATCTTCCTCATTATTTTTATTACAATGATGTAAAAAATAAGACGCTCCCAGCTATCACCAAAAATTCTATTACTGAACTACAGAAAAAAAATAGCTATACAACAGCAGATCTGGATCCAGAAATAATTGAAGCTATTATTCAGATGATCCATCAAATCAGAGAGGATAGCAAAGAACACCAAATCACGATCAATTCACATCTGATTTTGGAGCTCATGCTGGATTCACTCGACATGGCAGAGCTCAAAGC
>CAYTFB010000008.1:15852-19309 GCA_964437055.1 uncultured Candidatus Peribacteria bacterium | reverse complement strand
TCGGAGTAATGCTCCCCTCTCTCAGTAGTACTGGACTTCTTCTCATGGGACTATACCTAGGCAACAAAATTCCCGTGATGATGAACTGGACCCTCCCACAACAAGCATTTGATCATTGTGTAAAATTTTCTAAAGTAAAAGTAATTCTGACGAGCAAAAAATTTTACGATACCCTAGGGATTGAGTGGCTCGTAAATTATCAGTTTATCTTTTTGGAGGATTTGCTCAAAGGTCTCAAACTCACTGAAAAACTCAAAGCACTAGCACATAGTATCAGCTTTAGAATCCCTAAACAAAAATCTGATCAAACTGCGGTGATCCTCTTTACTTCTGGAAGTGAATCCTTGCCTAAAGCGGTAGCTCTCAGCCATAGAAACATCATCAGTGATATCAAAGGAGCCCTCCATCATCTTTCACTAAGCAATCAAGAGAAATTATTCTGATTTTTACCCCCTTTTCATAGTTTTGGGTTTAGTGTAAATACGATACTACCGATGATCACCGGAGTGCGTCTCATCAATACTCCGGATCCCAATGATGCCCTTACCACCGGGAAACTGATCCATCATACTCAGGCAACTATCCTGACTACTACTCCAACTTTTCTGAGAAATGTCTTGCAAGCCAACGATCCTCAGCATCTCCAAAGTCTCAAAATCATTATTTCTGGAGCAGAAAAATGTCCTGAGGAGCTTTTCAAGAGAATCAAGAAAGAGCTACCCAATGCTACCTTGATCGAAGGTTATGGGATCACAGAGTGTAGCCCAGTCATTTCACTCAACCCTAGCAAAAAAACTAAAGCTGGATCCGTAGGAGTTGCGATCCAAGGAGGAAAACTCAAAATCACAGACCTAGAAGATAAAAAAGTACTCAAAACCGGACAAGAAGGAATGATTTATTTCCAAGGACCAAATGTTTTTGAGGGCTATCTAGATCCAAAATTAGAGTCTCCTTTTGAAACATTTGGGGGAGAAAAATGGTACAAAACTGGCGATCTCGGCTATCTCGATAAAGATGGTTATCTCTATATCACCGGTAGACTCAAAAGGTTTATCAAAATCTGAGGAGAGATGATTTCCCTCCCAATGATTGAAGAAATCTTGATCCAAAAGTTTGGAAGAGAAGGAGAAAATACTCTAGCAATTGAAGCTATAGAGTATGAATGAAATGCAAAAATCGTGCTCTTTGCCGTAGAGACTCCGCTCACGATCAAAGAAGTAAATAGTTATCTCAAATCCAAAGGAGTCTGAAATCTGATCCGTATCAATGAGATTAGAGAAATCTGAGCAATCCCGGTACTTTGAACAGGGAAAACTGATTATAAGGTACTAAAAGGGATGATTTAAAGTTCATACTATAAAAATTATCCGATATGTAATTTCTCCCACAACATCTTTCTATCCACTTCAAAAGGAGAGAAATTAGGCCAAGTATTTAATCCATCTTCTGGAAAACGAGGAATTAAGTGGAAGTGAAAATGAAAAACAGATTGCTGAGCATCTTTTCCACTAGCATGAAAAAGATTGAATCCTGTTGCACCAAGCTTTTTTTGGTAATGTAGACTCAGTTTTTGTATCGCAAACATTACTTGAGCCAACATCTCCTCAGAAATATCCAAGAGATCTTGATAATGCTGTTTAGGAATCACTAAAGTATGTCCATAAGCTTCTATTTCTTTGGGTAAGAGTGCTAGAACATGTTCATCCTGATAGATAATATCCGCAGGTAAATCTCCAGCAACAATAGCACAAAATACACAATCTACCATCTTATTAATTAACTAGAAAATAAAAAAAATCTGATTTTTGGGTTCAATTTTTCTTATTTCCCAAAGTTTTGAGTTGCGAAGGTGGCATCATATCGCTCCAAGGCTTTTTGAAACTCTGCTACAGTAAATGCTGGAAAATACAGATCGGTGAAATACAGCTGTGCATACGCTACCCACCAAAGCATAAATCCAGAAAGTCTCTTTGCCATCTGCTGTTTGGTCCTAATCAAAAGATCCAAGGGAGGAAGTCCTGCAAAATCCATCGCTCACTCTAGAGACTCCTTATCGATAGTGATCCCCTGTGTTTGTAGAGACTGCGCTGCCCTCAATATTTCATCCTGCCCTCCATAGTTAATCGCCAAGACACTGGTCCTCGGAGTGTCAAACTTGAGCTCTTGTTCCTGTTTTTCCAAGTACTCCACCAAATGATCTGGGAGCTGAGATTTATTACCCACTACACGGAGATTGATCTGTTTCTGGAATAGGAAATCATAAAGATCGTCTGTGATTTTTTTATAAATCTCGAATAAATAAGCCAGTTCAGCTTCTGACCTATTTTGTAAGTTTTCAGTACTGAGTCCCCAAAAAGTCACTACTTGAATTGGGGTATATGTAAATGCATATTGAGTGATATCTATAGATCTTTGGAATCCCTCCAGATGTCCTTCTAGTCCATCTTTTCCCAATCCTTTAGCTCGAGTCCTATTACCATCTGGGATCAAGGCAACATGCTTTGGATAGTTCATCAAGTAATTATCAAAAAATTAAAACCAAAAGTCTGATTTATTCTGTGAGATTGTGATATACTTGATCAATGTCATCCTCCTGATTGAGAGCTTCCAAGATTTTATCAAAAACTTCTCTATCTGCAGGAGAAAGTCCTAAGGTATTTTCCGCAAAAAAATGGATATCTGCTTCCACAACATGATAGGATAAATTTGCAATCGCTTGCCTCACAAAGATAAAATTTTCTTTGGAACAATAAGCTTCTGCGATTGATCCTTCAATACTAAGATCCAAAATAGGAAGCTCAATCAACTCCATCTCTAGCTGTTCTGGATCGAAAGGGAGGATTTGTTCCATCATTCTTCCCTTATCTTCAACCATCTTACTTACTCCATCGATCACTACCAGACCTTGTGCATTAAATTGTCGCATCACTGATCAGATTTCTGCCATACTTCCTCCAGATTTTTGAAGTGCTGTCCTAACTATTTGAGAGGTTCTATTCCCGTTGTCAGTCACGGTTTTAATCAGAAATGCAGAACCATGAGGACCATATCCTTCATAAATTATCTCCTTCATCTCATCTCATCCAAGTTGTCCCGATCCTTTGAGGATTGCTCTCTCCACGACATCTTTGGGTAATCCATGATAACGAGCTTTTTCTAGAATCATTTCTAGACTAGGATTCATCCTAGGATCGGCTCAGTTTTTTGCTGCAATTTGAATTTTTTTGCCAATAATACTATAAATTCTGGATTTATTTGCATCTCCCGATGCCTTTCTTGCTGCAATACTATGCCATCTCCCCATACCTTACTTTTCATAAAAAGTTAAAATTCTGATAAAATTGTAGGGATTTTGATTTTTTTTACTAGTCAAATTTGGAGTCCTTTTTCAAGTTAACAATCAAAATATCAAATATTCTCTTAAAGAAGTTTTATAAAAAAACAACAAAAGATGGCT
>CAYTFB010000008.1:2887-15752 GCA_964437055.1 uncultured Candidatus Peribacteria bacterium | reverse complement strand
AAAATATCAAATATTCTCTTAAAGAAGTTTTATAAAAAAACAACAAAAGATGGCTTAAAAAAACAACAAAAGATGGCTATTGCTTTTATACAGGAGAATATTATACTGATATGGTTTTTTTATTAGTTTATACAAGCTATCCAACCATGATTTATCTACTTTTTATTATTTGATTTATTATCCTCATCAAAGGAGCAGATCTTTTGGTAGATGGAGCTTCTTCTATCGCCAAAAAACTCAAAATTTCAGATCTTATAATTGGACTTACTATTGTTGCATTCGGAACTTCTGCCCCAGAATTGGTGGTTAATGTTTCTGCTAGTCTCAGTGGAGCTACGGGGATCACTATTGGAAATATTGTAGGATCCAATATTGCAAATATATTACTTATCCTTTGAATCTCTGCAATCATCTATCCTCTCCATATGAAAAAGGAAATCCTTTCTAGAGAGGCAATCTTTACGGTTATTGCTACGCTGATTTTCGCTATTTTTATCAATGATACTTTTATTGACTGAGGAGTCAACTTAGTGACCAGAAGTGAGGGACTATTGCTGATTACTTTACTTGGGATTTTTCTTTACTATCTTTTTGCTAATAGTAAAAATCAGAAAGATGCCTCTAGTGAGGAGATCAAAACTCTCTCTCGAGGAAAATCTATCACTTGGGTTGTCTTTGGACTAGCAGGACTGATCCTCTGAGGAGAATGGATTGTCAATGGTGCAATAGAAATCGCTCAACATTTTGGGATATCTGAGAGAATCATAGGACTAACCATTATTGCAATTGGAACTTCTCTCCCAGAACTTGCAACCTCAGCAGTTGCTGCTTACAAGAAAAATACTGATCTAGCCATCGGAAATGTCCTTGGATCCAACCTTTTAAATATTTTGTTTATCCTAGGAGTGAGCTCACTCATTACTCCTATCCCTGCAATCGCAGGAACCAATACCGACCTCTTGGTACTCGTGGTAGCTACTGCTTTGATTTTCTTTTTTGCAATGGGACGAGGATTTAGAGGTAAAAAATATCAAATTTCTAGGATAGATGGGATCATGATGGTAGTTATTTATGGAGGATATGTAGCTTATCTAATATTTGGTTCCCTCGCTTAAAAACTAGTATTAAATAACAGTTTATCAAAAAAGACAAGATCATCCTGCTTTTTTTGTAATACGATAAAGGATATCAAATCTGAATTATTTTTCTTTTCTGATTTTTTCTCGGAGTTTTTCTGATTCTTTGCTAAGTTTTTTGGGGATATTTACCTTGAGAGAAACAATCATATCACCTTTTCTATCAAAGATTCTGCCCTTTCCAAATCCCTTATTTGCTACTCTTACTTTTTCTCCGATCTGAGTACCTTTAGGGATTTTTACTTTGATTTTGCCTTCAGGATGAGGCAGTTCTATTTCTTTTCCGAGGACCAAATCTACAATATCTACTTCTGTCTGAGTCAAAAGATCATCTCCCTGTCTATGATATTTGTTGCTTTCTTTGACCAAAATTTTGATATATAGATCTCCAGCAGGTAAATCACCAAAATACTCATTCCCTTTACCACTATATTTCAGGTAACTACCACTTTTGATCCCAGCAGGAATTTCTAATTCCAGGATTTCTTTTTTGGATTCCAAACCATCACCAGCAATCAATTTTCCATCTTTTTTGTAGCGCTTACCTAGTCCATTACATTCTGGACAGTTGGCCTGAGTTTGAAAAGTACCAAACATCGTCTGAGCCTGCTGCGTTACTCTTCCACTACCCTGACAATGACTACAGTTTTCTTCTACCAATCCAGCTATTGAAACTTTTTTGCTATAAGCAATCTTTTTCTTGGTTCCTAGATAGGCTTCATCAAAAGAAATTTCGATCATTTTTTCTAGATCATCACCTTTGGTTCTCCTCCTAGATCTAGCTCATTCTGCTCCAAATCCCGATCCTCCAAAAATACTTCAGATCAGATCTCCCATATCAAATCCCCCAAAATCAAACTGAGCTCCTCCACCACCAGCGCCGAAATCAAAACCTCCAAAATTTCCTCCTCAGAATCCTCCTTTTCTAAACATATCATACTGCTGACGCTTTCATTCATCAGAAAGAATCTGATAGGCTTCATTGATTTCTTGGAATTTTTCAGTACTACCTCAGCGATCTGGATGATGCTTGACGGCTTGTTTTTTAAATTCTTTTTTGATATCAGCTGTAGTTGCAGATTCCTCTACTCCTAGTATGTTATAATAATCTTTTTTTGGATCAAAATCCATAGTGTAAATGTATAGTTAATAAAAAAATAGCACCCAATCTATTAGGGTGATTTTATCGATTCGATAATAAAAAACAAGCCAAAAAAATCTGACTTTAAAAGAAGGGAATAATACCTAGATGACTAAAGAAAATTAATCTTCTAAATCTTCATCATCAAAAAGATGCTTGATTTCCCTTCTTTCTTGTTTTTTCTTTTCTACCTCATCATCTACAATATTAAGAATTTTGGTTCTTTGAGAATTATTTTGAGCTGATTTCCAAAGATCTATAAAAGAAATAATTACTCCGATCAATAATAATACAAAATCTAATTTACCTCGAAATGTAAAAGAAACCGTAGAAGTTCACTGAGAGATCATCCCCAAAGCATCAGAGATTCCTACCAAAACACTAGCAATTAACCAAAGAAAAGCAAAATTTACTAAAGGTTCACTATCTCTAAATCATGAAAAACTAATAACTCGCTGCTTGAATCTAATATTCATATTCCATCCCAGAAGAAAAAGCATACTCAATCCTATCAAAAGAAAAGATTTGAAATAAGTCTTTGAAAGGAGTCGGATACTTTTTCCTGCAGAAATTTCTGTCAAAGGAGTATATTTTACAATCGGAAAAAGAAAAAGAAAAAAAGCAAAAACCAAAAGAAACAAAGTCAAAAGTTTCTGATTTTGAGTATAATTTTTAAACCTAAAAAAAAGATTATTAAGAGTTTTTTTGAGTTGTTGAGCAGTGCTTTTTTTTCTCATGGGAATAAGCCAGACAAAAAAGATAAAAAATATTAAAACAATTACTAGCGTGAGTGTAGTATTTTTTAGATCAGTATCAAGAGGTTTTTAGCTTTTTAGGGATAAAGTTGTAAAAGTGAATTTTTGGATTCTAAATCCTCTAAAATTTCTTGCTGAACAGCGGAAGAAAAAATTGTTTCAAATAGCTTTTGGTCAAAAATAATTGCACTATTTGAGGGTAGAGAGTTGTTTTTTTGGAGTGTCACAAAATCTGTTGTTTGAGAGAAATCGTTGAGCAAATATTGACTATCAATATCTCCTACAGATAAAAACTCTTCTAAATTTATTTTTGAAACCAAAAAGTCCCAATATGCCTGAAATATCACTCCATATCTATGAAAAAAATAGGGAGCTTTGGCTGTAGACAGCTGTTGCTCTAATCGATCAGGAAAAGAAGCATAAACTTCTTGATCTGGCAAATCCAAAAGATCTAATAAAAGTTGAAAAGTATTTTTTGTTGATGTCATATCAAAAAAAACTAGTGATAAAGTTCATAACCTACTGGGAGAGTAATCTGTCCATAAATTTCTCTCTTTTGTTCTTCACTGAGAGCATTTTCATCCCATAAACGATCAAAATAACTTTTGAGGAATAATTGCTGTGCCTGCTGGAAACTAAATCCTCTAGACTGAAAATAAAACAAAAAGTCTGGAGAAAGTTTGTATATTTTTGCTCCATGTGAAGCAGCGATTTCATTACTATGAATATCTAAAATAGGTAGTGCTTTGATATCTACCTCATCAGACAAAATAATTATTTCCTCTAGTAGATGACATTCAGAGTTTTGGATCCCTGGAGGCATGGTTATTGTAGCCTTGAGCATATTATGTTGATGAGAAAAAACTAATGCCACTAGATGAATAGTTACCTTTACCTCAGAATGTGCTAGAATTACCTGTAAATCTAAATCTAAAGGGTGATTTTCTCCCAAAACACAAAGAACATAGAGATCTGCTTCTATTGCTCAGCTACTCTCAAAAACAACCTGATAACTACTATCTTGTAATAAAGCACGATATAAAAGTTTTCCCGAATAATCTGAGGGTAAGATAAACTTTTTTTCAATTTTTTTATTACTTAATAGATCAAAAGTATTAGTTTCCAAAAACTCTTTTGATGTAGCACTATCATAACGAATCAACATTAATTATCTTCTAATACTCAAGTAAAACCAAATTCATCAATATTTTCATAGAGATTGGCCAAATCCTCATCACTCAAAAGTTCATCCAAGTTTTCTTGTAAAGAATCTCCCGCAGTTTCTACTGAGTGGGTATCACCTTTTTCTATAGATACAATTTTAGATAGCTCTAGATCTTGTTCTTCCTGAGGAAGTTGGAATTGGCGCTCAGACCAAAGCCAAACAAAAACAGCAATAATAGCTAAAAATATAGCAGTAATAGACAAAATCAGCACTTTTTTATTCATCCTAAAAGCCTATAAAATAAAAAATCCTTCCTATTGTAACTATCAGTTGTAAAATATCAAATCAAAAAAAATCCCTTGAAAGGATTTTTTCTTGATATAAAAATTATTAAAATAAGTTATCTTTTTGCTGCATTCACAAGATATTCTCTAGATTTTGAAAGGAGATATGTTATTTTTTCCAAATCAACCAATTCTGACTTTGTAAAATCAACTTTTAGACTAAAATGGCGATTATAACCAGACTTTAGTAGTTTTTGGACAAATGAGGGAATTTTGATCACTCCATCTCAAGGGAGAAGATGAGGGACCCCCGTTTTAGATCTATCAGAAATATAAATCACTGAAAGATAAGGAATAAAATCCTCTATCTTGTTGCTAAACCTTGTCTCCAAATCTTCTGTATCCATGTGTGCAATATCTAGCGCTAAGTAACAGTTATATTTTTTAATAATATCTACAACATTATTGAAACGAAATCCTGGAACAATTCCTGCAAAAACATTTACATCACGAGGATTAATAATAGAAAAATTGAGCGAAGGATTCTGATTTTGAAATTCAATAATATTATTGATAATAAAATGATAAGATTTGAAATCAAAAAATTTTGGGGAATTGATACTGATCATATCAGAGCCTGTTGTCAAACAAAGATCTAAAACTTTGTGTAACTCTTTCGCATTGAGTGAAGGAGAGGTTTGGATAGAATATACGGGCAATTCATACTTCTTGACTAAAGATTGGACATATTTTTCATTCCAAGCATCAAATCATTTCCAGATAGCCAAATCAATTCCATCAAATCCAGCTTTTTTTGCGGTATCAAAAATCACATCTAGGCCATAATTACCCATCGTATCTGTACTGAGAAGAATTTTGTTTTTCATAATATGGTAGTTGGTAGTTAAAAGTTTTTGTTTTACAGCAATTAAGGTTATGTTAAGTATAAAGATTTTTTTTAAAATTTCAATTTTTAGAGATTATTTTAGTTTAGTTGGGTACCAAGAGGTTTGCTAAAATATAAGCTGCTCAAATAACAAGAATTCCAATCAGCGAATAAAGAATTGTTTTTTTGAGACTAGTAAGTGTAGCACTGTCATCTGGTTTTGCAATCAGTTTAAATGTTTGAATCATAATCATCAATAAAATCACAAACGAAACTAATGCCAATGCCCAATTTATGATTTGATAAAAAATTGGAATATTTCCTTCTTGCAAAATTGTAGAACCGATATCTCACAAATTATTTGCTCAACTTGTAGTCAAAACCTGTTCCTGTTTTCCATAGATAGCTTCTACAATCTGTTTGGATGCAATGATAAAAAACATTCCAACTGCTGTCCAGATAACCACTCCTATTGATTTTTTCTTTGCAGCCTCATCTGTAG
The DNA here is from genome assembly GCA_964437055.1 of uncultured Candidatus Peribacteria bacterium. Classification (GTDB taxonomy): domain Bacteria; phylum Patescibacteriota; class Gracilibacteria; order Absconditabacterales; family Absconditicoccaceae; genus HOT-345. The sequence continues at coordinate 9,883 of CAYTFB010000008.1, read as the reverse complement.
AGAGAATATAAGAAATCACACGAGCAATCATCAAAACGACCAAAATTCAAAGTGCTAAATAAATAGCAATTTTTATAAAAGGAAATACCACTAAATCATATAATTTAGTTACAACTGTTAGCGCAGAAATCGCCTCTTTTTCTGCTAATCCACTCAGAAAAATATCGTTAAAAATCACCTTTGAAATATAAGAAGCACTAAACATTAAAAGGATTCAAACAACTCATCCCACAATCATGCTAACTGCAGTAGTGAGTGCTTTGGGATCTGATGAAGAGAAATATTTATAAAAACCAATAATTGCGACCAAAACCCCTAAAATAACAATTACTGGAAAAAGCACATCAATAATCTTTTTAACTAAAAACCCTACAACTCATTCATGAGAAAAATCAGTTGGAGAAGCATCAATATGCTTTGAGATAGACTTTGTTGATTGATCTAGTATCTCTTGATATCTACCACCCTCTGTAAGTTCCTGTGCTTGTACTGGCAATACTCCAAACAAAGTAACTAACAATGGCACAACTAATAATATCAACATACTTTTGGTAAACATTTTTTTCACAAATAACATTCTTATGTTATGATAAAATAAATAAAAGATTTGCTTTAAACAGCAGCAAAACTAGGAACCCAGGAGGTGAATTTTCAAGTAACTAAAAAAGTTATTACAGATCTTAATACTATCAAACTCATTCCAATTATGATCCCCAAGCAATTCCAATTTAGATAAAAAAATAGTATAAAAACTCAACATACTATTATAGCTCCTCCCCAAACTTTAGGGTTAGAAAAGGAATAACGTTTAGCATAAAGTTCTTTTATTTTTTGGAATCAAAGTCATTGTCCATTTTTTTTAGATCTAAAACTAAAAAGTTTACTAAAAATTACTACAAAAGTTTCTTCCGGATTAATTGTATATCGTTTATTGATTTGAGCTTTTTGGGAATGGGGAATCATATCTATTTCTAACCAAAGTAATAATAATCTCAAAACTAATAAAGAAAATAAAAAAAATCCTAAATAATGAGAAATCAAGAAGCCTAATGCGATCAAAAATCGAGACAACTCTGACTCCTTATATCGCCAGATAGGTTTTTGATAATCTGTCTTTTTATTTCGTAAATAAGTTTGATATCCAGGAATATAGATAGATAAAATTTGCAATTTCTGTACATTAGAATAAGTATTTTTAATAGTATGGACTCCAGTAAAAATAGCCAAAACCCCATAAATTTCGACTAAAACCAAAAGATAGAGCAATAGCAATGAAATTATATTTGAGAGATAAAAAAGGTGTTCTATTCATAAAAAAATAACTGCCAATCAAAGTAATATCAATGCTAAAGTTCCAATTTTTACAAAAACCTGAAAATCTTGGTTTTCAGATACAGAAAGAAGAAAAAAATTCTGATTTTTAAGAAAAGGTCACAGAAAAAACACAGCAGATAATGCTAGAAGATTGAAATTATGAGTTTTTCTTGTGAGAGTTTTCATCATAATCATCCAAATAAATTATTTTACATCCGTAGTAATAAATGCCTTTTCTTCTGGAGAAGCCAATATTTTGACTGCAACATGATTATTTCCTGCAAAAATTAACCCCTCTCCTACAGCAGAAGAAATAAGTAATTGTTGTTCTGCCTCTGAAAGTCCTAAAAGTTGATTAAGTGATTTGAGGGAAGTCACAGATTGTTTGAGTAAAACTTGCATAGATGAATTGGAAACAATAGGTTTTCCATACTTACTAGAAGTAAAGTCTTCGATATCCTGAGAGATCGTTGTCACCCCTAGTCCATATTTTCTTGCTCTTTTAATCAAACCAAAAAGAAAGTTGGCAGAAATCTCATTTTGTAACATAATCCAGGCCTCATCACACACCAGAAGTCTCCTCTTTTTCTGAGACCTAATTTTGGACCAAATAAAACTCAAAGCATTAAACATTGCAGGAGTTTTGAGCGCATCTTCTACATCTCTAATACTGAATACTGTCAGTGCATTATCAATATCAACATTCGTATAATTATTGAAAAGTTTACCAAAAGTTCCAGTTACATATTTACTAATCTTGAGAGCCATCGTATCTCCTCCATCCATTCCTTCTAGAGTATGCATTAAATCTTCCATCAAAGGAGGTTGTTTGCCAGTATAATCATCTTCTTCAAAAGTAAATCCTTTGAGTGCATAAGTAGATTGTAATGCTTTATCTAACAAAGCCTCCTCCTCTGGAGAAAGACTTCCAATCAAAATCTGAATCAATCCTACCAGGTTCATAATCTGACTTCTCAAAAGATCTCCTTTTCCATACTCTACATCTTCAATATTTGGAGGAAGATCAAAAGGATTAAGAAACTGCTGTGAAGAAGTTGCAATATTGATATAAGTACCTCAGACTTTTTCTGCTAATGCTTGATATTCATTTTCTGGATCAATGACGATAATATCAATACCATTGAGCAAATATCTCAAAATCTCTAATTTTACTGTAAAGGATTTACCAGCACCAGAAGTAGCCAAAACTACACTATTCATATTTGGTAGATGTGAATCAAATCTATCAAAAATCACTAAACCTCCTGTATGAGAATTGACTCCATACATAATCCCTGTTTTGCTAATCAAATCACTAGAAACAAAAGGGAAACTTGCTGCCAGAGATGAAGTAACTGCACTTCTCACAATTCCCAACTCATCAGTACATAATGGTAAAGTAGTGTTGAATCCTTCATCCATTCTGTGGGTAGTGTTTTTTACTCTAATTCAGTATCCAGAAATTTTTTGTTCAAATTTTTTACCATTTTCCTTGAGAGATTCTTCAGAATAATCATAAATGGTTGTATAATTTCCAAACTCAAAATATCTCTCCTCTTTGGTCACAAGTTTTTCTCTGATCATTTCTACATCTCTATACTGCTGCTCAATCTCTTTATCCAAAGTAATTCCTTTTTGGAGTGATTCATTAAGCTCTGCCTTGAGCTGGGTAGATCTTTGCTTGAGCATTGATTGGATCGCACTATCATCTTCTGGATAGATATAAAAACTCATATCTCGTTTGGAATAAAGAGACATAATATCCCTAGTCCAGAGCATATCAATATAACTGGGGTATTCATGAGTATAGTAGGATTTTCCCAATATCCCTGAAACATTAAAATTAGTGGTATTAAATTTCCAATAAGAAGGGGCCAAGTGGGATTTATAGTCTGTAAGAAGAGAACTATAATGCTGATCCACTTCTTTGATATATTGCCTCAGTTCAGAGGTTAATTTTTTATCACTATACTCTTCATCTGGGATATTGAGCAATTCTTTGATCTGATCTGCGATTGTTTGGTTTTTCTTGAGAGGATTTTTGATTGATTTTTCTGATCATGCATTAGTTTCTACTGGTTTATTTACTCAAAGCCCAATTTTATCCAAAACATTATCGATTCGGGATTTCTTTTCTCCACTCTTTGGATCTAAAATATCTGGCAATGCTGTTCAAGGAGGATTTTTTGTTTCATCAGAAGATATTCAACTTGCGTCAGATATTTTTTTGGAAGGAACAAAAAGTGCTTCAAGAAATCCTGGGGTTTTTACTGCTTTTTTTGGTATAGAGAGTGTAGATACTAAAACAAATCCTCATCCCAAAACCAAGCTAGTATAATTAGTATCATAAATAATATTAGCCAAATTTTCTAACATCAAATTCTGAGTAAAATAAAAGCTAAACTAAGTATAATCCTTTTTCTCTAAAAATCAAAAAAGTTCAAAGAATTTACAGTAACTATACTTGACTTTATTTCAGAAAACATTTAAAATAAACTTTTCAAACATAAAAAATATTAAAAGGCTTTATTTCCTAAAGCAGGAAAATGATAACAAAAAAGAAAGCGAAACCATCAAGAATCTTTAAGTTAGTTATAAATTAGCATTTTTTACTTCATATACCTACAATATCTCAATATTTTGGATCAAAAAAACATTTGACTTTTGTTTTTCTTTTCCTATAAATTAATTATAATTTTATTGATAAAAGAAAATATATCATTGTATTTAAGGTCTGAGAGTTAACCTGAGAATCCAAAAAAATGCTTGACATTATATTTGAGTTCCTTATAGTTCAAAGTGTTAAAATTTCTTATTACAAAGAGACATATCTTTTACTAGTTAATTAGTCAAAATCATGAGTTTTAAAGTGAAAATGGATGACAAAAAAATCAAAGTAGATATAGAGAGCACTAATCTCAAAGATATTCTAATCTATTGTAAGCCCAAAGAGAGGCTTGTTTTGATGAGAAAATTTGGACTAGATGGAGGTAAAGAGACTGCCCTACAAAGAATTGGTAAGGATTTTTCTCTCACTAGAGAAAGAATCAGACAAATTGAGACCCAAGCACTTATGAGGTTTAGGAGATTGATCGTAGGAAATGAAATTTATATGCAAGTACTCAATGAGAGTAAAAAACTTCTAGAAGCAAATGGAGGGATTTTAGAGGAAAATGCACTTATTGCAAAGCTCATCAACAAAAACCTTTTCAAATTCTCTAAACAAGAACTTAAACTGATTTTGGTTTCAGATTTTGACATTACTTATCTCAAAAGAAATAGATTTTTGGACAAAGCATTCTACATTGAACCTCTTTACGAAGACCTTTTGACTAAAATCGCTATTTTTACAGAAGACCATTTTGACAATAAAGCAGAAAGTCAGGATCTTTATGAATTTATCTGAATCCTCAAAGACGAATTTGCTGCAGAATTTAAAGACATTGAATTTCTCAAAAACGATCTTTTCTATATCAATGCATTCAATATTATCAGAGGGATCGGAGTATTGGATGGAAAGATATGACTAGATAGTTTTGAAGATATCAATCCAAAAACAGTAAAACTCAAAATACTTTATACCCTTAGGAGGATTAATAAACCGATTCATTTCCAAGAACTCCCTGCGAAAATTTTGGAATGGTTCCCAAATCAAACGGTAAAAGCCACTACAGCACACAATGAATTGGTAAAAAATAATGATATTTTTGTAAACCTAGGACTTGGAACTTATGGACTCAAAGAATGGGGATACCAAGGAGGAAATGTAAAAGATATTTTGGTTAGAATCTTCAAAAAATACGATAGGCCACTTGCTTCCAAAGAATTGACCAAAGAAGTCCTCAAAGAAAAAATGGTAAGTCCAAATACCGTAATGCTCAATCTCCAAAAATACAAAAACCTTTTCAAAAGAGTTGACAAAGGAGTTTATGAATACATCTGAGAATAATTATAACCATACTATCATTATACCAAAAGATCAGAGAAAAATTCTGATTTTTTGTTATCTTTAATTCTTGCTTGTTATAAACATGTTGATCTCAGGACTTCAAGAAATGCAAAAATATGCTCAAACGATCATTTCTGAAAGTAAAATATTTTTACTCTCTGGACCTCTAGGAGCAGGAAAAACAACTTTAACCAAATCATTAGCAGAATCACTCGGCATTGATCCCAACAAAGTTCAAAGTCCAACCTATACCTATATCAATAGTTATGGAGAAAAGCTTCTTCATATCGATATGTATAGATTAAATAGCTTTGATGAAGTAGTAGAGAAAGGGATCCTGGATGCCATCAATAGCCATGAATACATTGTCATAGAATGGCCAAAATGGATTGATCAGCTTGGAATAGATCATGCGATGATGCTAGAAATTGCAGTAGTTGATAAAAATACTAGAGAAATTACCACTACTCTTTTTCAGGATTAAAAAAAGTAATAAAGTCTGGGATAAAGATAGCGGAAAAATATTTAAAAAAAAGAATAAGTTTATAAAAATATCCCATTTTTAGCAGCTTTAGAGTGAATAACTACTGCTAGATTTTTTATACACTCATTTTCTGATAAATTTTTTGGAGCTGAGAAAAGTTTTCATCTCGAGAAAAATATTTACTATTTTGAGAAGAAGTAGAAAAATTTTGATTTCTGAGTTTCTCTACTCATTCAACTATTGCATCACTACTAGCAGGAGCCATAAACACAACCTTTCCTCACAATACTTCTGGAAGAGATGCAATATGTGTCGTAAGTAAAGGAGTTTCTAATGCCAACGTTTCAGTATGTACCGAACCAAATCCCTCTGAAAGCGAAGGAGCCACTACCCCATCGACACTAGCTACTAAAGTGCGAAGATCAGCTTTTTTCAATCCTTGAAGTAAAATAATACGATTCTGATCCTCAAAAGGTAAGGAGGCTTGAAAATTCTGAATCTGCTGAACGACTAACTCCCTACTCTCAGCATGAATGAGATTGAAAATAATCTTGAGATCTGCATAACAGGCAAAAAGCTGAGGCAAAGCATCTACCAAACAAGTTAATCCTTTGCTCACTCCTGTGTGCCCAAAATATAATAAAGTAAAAAATGAATCTAATTGATATTCCTGTCTCAGAGAAAGGATTTTTTTTTTATCAACTTTTTCTCTATCCCAAAAATCATAGTCTACTCCATTGTGAATCAGATATAACTTTGCATCAGGAATCCCATAAACCAATCTCAATGAATTGAGCGTATAAAGTGATACACAATGATAAAAATCATAAGGCAAACGGAAAATCAAAGCTTCAAAAAACTGAAATAACCAGCGACTAGGCCAAGGTTTATAGACTTTCCAAAGTTTAGCAAAAACCTCATGTACCGTCAGGATTATTTTTTTATGAAAAATTTTGGCGAGAATGGCAGCTGGAATTGCTCATCCATAGGTACTGGTATGAATCAAAACAATCTGAGGATTATTTTTGAGAAGACGATATCCTTTAAAAAAAGCAGCTAAAACGAAATGTTTTCTGGATTTTCCTGTTCTAAAAATCTCCAAATTTCCCTGCTGTTCGTAGCTAGGAAGCTGAGGATCATAGTGGGAAGTTAGAATTTGTACATGATACCCCGCCGCTAGTGAACGAGAGATGGTCTGCTCAAAAACCGTTTCCACTCCTCCTCTATGAGGTAAATAGTAATCTAAAAT
>CAYTFB010000008.1:0-2787 GCA_964437055.1 uncultured Candidatus Peribacteria bacterium | reverse complement strand
TCTGCTCAAAAACCGTTTCCACTCCTCCTCTATGAGGTAAATAGTAATCTAAAATATAGAGTATTTCTGGCATGGAAAAGATATCAACTGAAAAATAAGAATCCCCTTAAAGGATAAAAATATCCTAGTAATACTCCTAGCAAAAGCAAGCAAAAAACCAGCACTTGCAACCAAAAGAAAAAACTCTATACTGACATACAGAATAAATTTTTATCTCATTAAGAAATAAAAAATGAAAATTATCAAAGTAGGAGCTGTGCGATGTGCAGGATGTCTCGTAATGGGACCGCTTTTCAAAGAGATTGAAGCAGAACTCCCTCGACTGGAGACAGAGTATTATGATTATGATGCAAATCCTGAAGTAATTGAGGAGTTTCAATTAGATGGTAATATCCCCTATTTTGTATTTTTAGATAAGGATGAAAATGTTTTGGAAAAAATTAATGGAGAATTTTCCAAAAAAGAAATAATGGAAAGAATTGAAAAATATAAAGACTTCTAAAAGAACTCAAAAAAATAATATCTAACGATTCAAACAACATTTTTTAGCTTTACTCAAAAATCATAAACCATGCAAAGTTTTTTTAAGAAAATAAGGAATCTGACTTTTTTAGTGCTATTTTTAGGAATATTTTTTAATAACACTTGGGCAGAAGGGAAAACTGTAATACACTTCTTTTATGGAAATGGCTGCCCTCACTGTGAACATGAGTTTGAATTTCTACAAGGATTAGCAGGAGAAAGAGACGATTTTATCGTCCAAGAATATGAGGTCTGGTATAATGCAGAGAATGCGAAACTCTTGTCAGAAATTGGGAGAAAATCCTGAAAAACTATCTCTGGAGTACCTTTTACACTGATTGGGGAAAAATCTCTAATAGGATTTGGTGGTGCAAAGAGTAGTGGTCAGGAGATCATCTCAGCACTAGATTTTTGTAGAGAAAATACTTGTAAAGATCTGGTAGCAGAGATCTTTGGAATTGAAGAAAAAATCGAATCTCCAGATCCAAGCTTACCTGATACCGATACTACCCAAGATGATACTATTTCATCCGAAGATTCAAATCACGAAAATGAAGATACCAACAAATCAAATGATAATATCTGAGGAATTATTGAAGAAGAAGATATCCCAGATACGGATGAGGGTAAAAATGACATTGAAGATGAGATAATCATTACTGATGAACAGATTGAAGATTTCCCTGTGATTGAAAGTTCTGTTTTTGGAACCATTGATTTAAAAAAGTTTTCTCTCCCAGTGATCACGATCATCATCGGTGCCCTTGATGGATTCAATCCTTGTGCGATGTGGATTCTGCTTTTCCTTATCAGTATGCTTTTAGGGATGAAAAATAGGAAAAGAATGCGAATCCTAGGAAGTACCTTTATCTTGGTTTCTGGAGGAGTCTACTTTCTCTTTATGGCTGCCTGGCTCAATCTGATTGAGTTTTTGAGTTATATTGTTTGGATCAGAGCGGGAATTGGATTTTTTGCACTTCTCGGTGGAGGATACAATCTCTATCAATATTGTAAATCTAGTAAAGATAGCGGATGTCATGTTGTTTCTGAGAAAAAAAGGACTAAAATGTTTGATAAAATTAGAAGTATTGTCCAGGAAAAAAGTTTTTGGATAGCTTTAGTTGGAATCAGCATTTTGGCTATTTCTGTAAACCTGGTAGAACTCCTCTGCTCTGCAGGATTTCCTGTGGTATATACCCAAATACTTGAGGTAAACAATCTGAGTATGCTAGGAAAATATGCGTATATCCTCCTCTATATATTCTTTTTTATTCTGGATGATCTACTCGTCTTTTTTATCTCAATGAAGACCCTCCATCTGACTGGAATTACTACAAAATATACCAAATATAGTCATATCATTGGAGGGATTTTGATGGTAATTATCTGATTTCTTTTGATCTTTAGGCCAGAGTGGTTAATGTTTTGATAAAGTATATATTTATAAGTAATAAATTTTAATAACAAAAAAGAAGGAGAGGTTCCTTCTTTTTTAAAATAACCAATAATGGCCAAAAAAATACTCTACTCTCTCAAAAGTTTCAAAATCTGATCAATGAGTACATTGTTCAAATTATTTCCATATTCTGGATCTGGAACCAAAGGAGCTTCTAGCATTTTCAAAAGTCTCTGAGGAGATGGTTGTTCTCCATCCATATAGCCATTGAGAAAATCTTCATAAGCAGTATTCCATGGAGTACAAGTTGGATAATAATAGCTTCCTTCCAATTCTCCATCCACGCAGAGTCTCAGCTGTACTTTACAAGGAATATCAGTAAATCCATTTTGATGTCTATAAGCTTTGATAAATTGACCAGGATTTACTTTTTCTCCTCGAGGAGTCTGACAATAAGATCTGATATTTGGGTTTTGTGATACTTCTGGGTCTTCTGCTACGAGAGGATTATTTCCCTCTCCTGGGATCAATTTTGGCTCATCTTCCGGCAAAGGTTTTCCATCAGTTCTAAATTCTCCCCCAGCATTAGCAGATTCTTTTGGAGGTTGGATAAACTCATCTGGGACAAAGGTGTTGTAGGATGTTACTGTTTTTTTTTCATACTGAACTGCTTGTTGATAGGAAGCAGAAGCTCCATTACTTGTAAAAGATTCTTCACAGTGTTGTTGGGTAAAAGATCCTGTAATTTTTCCATCAATACAGACTCTCCTTTCTACATTACACATCCCAGGAATATCTGCTCTCTGCTGATAAGCAAAAACTGACTGTCCATGCTCAATTTCATAGCCCCAAGGAGTCTGACAAGCATG
>CAYTFB010000007.1:14410-22466 GCA_964437055.1 uncultured Candidatus Peribacteria bacterium | reverse complement strand
AAGATGTATTGGTCAGAGCCATATGAACCAACCTTCTAAATCTCTCTAGATTGTACTGCCCAAAAAATGATCTTAACTTTATACAAGAAAAAAAATACTAGCATTGTCTCATTACATAAAAAAAACTCCTAACTTTTTCAAAGTCCTAGATGTTCCTTTTCTTGTACTTTCTCATAACCGAGTTGACCACAAGCACCTTTTGCCTCTCTCCCCATACTATCACGCACTGTCACGGTAATGCCTCCTTTTTCTAATATTGATTTAAAGTTTTGGATTACTTGGAGGTCACTCTCCTGATAGTCAATAGCAGGATTTTCATTGTAAGGGATGAGATTGAGATGAGCTAACCTTCCACGAAGTAAAGCAACTAATTCATGGGCCAGAGCAGGTTTATCTGTCAGATTTTTGATCATAATATATTCATAAAAAATCCTATTATTGGTGCTGGCTACATACTCATCAATACTTTCCATCAGCTGAGTCAAAGGATAAGCTTTGGCAATAGGCATGATCTGATTTCTCAGTTCTTGATTCGGGGCATGGAGAGAAATGGCGAGCATCACATCGATGCCATCTGCGATGAACTTTTTGATCCCAGGGACAATACCACAGGTAGAGATCGTCACATGTCTTTTACTCAGAGAAAACCTATCCTGCTGGAGCATGATCTGAATCGCCTTTTTGGTATGTTCGTAATTGAGCAAAGGTTCTCCCATCCCCATAAAAACGACATTTCTCACGGCATAGTTGGTGCCGTCCTCTTTTTTTCCAAATCTTTTTTTGATATAATTATTGGCAAAGAGAATCTGAGAGATCATTTCTTCTCGAGTGAGATCTTTCTTGAATCCTAGTTTTCCTGTCACACAAAAAGAGCAATTCATCGCGCATCCTACCTGAGAAGAGATACAAAGTGTCATACGATTGAGTTTGGGTTGATTGCCTTGGGCATGCTTTGCTGGCTGTCGATGATACATCAAAATCGCTTCGATCAGATTTCCTTCTCTGGTTTTAAAGACAAATTTGGTAGTATCTGAGGCCTCAACTGTATCTACAAGTTCGATTGCCAAAAGGTCAAAATCAGATGCTAATTGAGATTTGAGCTCTGTAGACAAGGTAGTCATCTCTGCATAGTCAGTATGCTGATTTTTGTAGAGCTCAAAAAGGATTTGCTTGGCTCTAAAGGGTTGTATTTTTCTCTCTTGGATCCAAGAGTTCAAGGCCTTTTCATCAAAAAGTAAGGGTTTGTGTGCTATCTGCATGCTTCAAAATCTACATCATCTAAAGTCACAAAAGTATAGGGAAAAGCTGAAAAATAGCAATCAGATTTGGACTTTCAAAAAAAGAAAACACTTGCTTTTGAGAGAAAATTTACTACACTAAAGTTATAGATAAAAACCTCTTTCTTAACAAGAAACCTTGAGCTTTATTTTTCCTCAGAGTAAGCATGACAACTCAACCCAACAAAGCTGAAACAAACAAGAAACCTAACCCAAAAACTGGGAAATCTACAAATATCCCCAAGACAACAGACAAAAAATCCCATAAACTCAGCTCTCAGACAAAAAAGAAAAAAACAAAAACTCTCCCAACAGAAACAGAGTTTGAGGCACCCATGAGTCCAGAAGAATTGGAACAAGCAATCCTTGCAGGATTTTCTGTCAAAAAAATTGCTACATTAGAAAAAACCTCTGATAAAAAAATTCCCAATCGGATTTTATTGATTTTTATGTTTTCATTAGTTTTACTCCTCTTTGCTTTTTATAAAATCGCCCTACAAGGATTTCAGCTGACAGAGTTAAAAAATGATGACAACTCAGCATCAAAACACGAGCTACAGCTACAATACGAGGAAGATAAACAAGATTTTACTACTAATAATGATAAAGAAACAAATACTTCGGATCTCACGATTGAACAAATAAAAGCACAGGGTTGAGAAATCATTGAAATAGATACCAGCAGTCCAGACATTACTACTTCTCCAGAAAATGAAATGCAAGCAGACCTCCAAATAATTTCATCTTTTTATGCTGCATTTGGTCAAGTAGATGTTGAAGGGATGAATCACTATGTAGATATCGGACTCAAAAATACTTCTGTATGGCAACAGTTTTGGTCTCAAAAAAACATCAATACTTTTGTGGGAAATGTGCACGATACTCTCAGTTTAGAAGATCTCTTTTTTATTGCTGGCAGTGTGGATGAGCTCAAAAAAACTAGACAATATTCTTATGAAATTTCTTATATCCTCAATTCCAACCAATCCTTTAGAGAAGATCGAGTTATCACTCTCAGAGATACTCCTACAGGGACCAAGGTTGCTGCGATCAAATGTGAGAGCAATAAATGTTCCTCTTCCCCTTTCTTTTGGCCACAAAATTATGGACTCAAATAATTTGTGAGTCTGGGAGAAGCTTTTCTTGATTTTGAACGATAAAAATATAAGCTCTCGACTGAGAAAGTATTTAGACTTCTTTACTCTTCTACAAACCCATGGCTATCTTATTTCAGATCATAAACAGTATCTTCCTCTTTTTTACTCTCCTGATGGGGATGTTTCTGCTGAGAGGAAATATTCTCTTTGGTGCTTCAGCAGCTCAAACGATCAAAATGATTCTCATGCCTGCCTATCTAATTTTAGCAGGAGTGGTTGTAGGTTATCTCATCAGTGTTATTTGGAAAACTAAAGAAGAAAAATCTGATTCAGCAGAAAAAAAAGAAAAAATATGCAAAAATTCTTTTCTCATTGGGATTGGGATAGGAATTATTTTAGCATTGAGTTATCTGTTTATCTAATGCCTAGAATACTAGTAACGATTCTAATGCTTCTCTTTCTCGCTGGCTGTGGAAGTTCCAAAAATCTGATCCAAATCCAAGAGTCAGACTTTTCTCGAGATTTCGCAGCTCCAGTCACCTTACAAGCATCCCTGAATCCAGCAGAAAAAAACCAAGTAGCAGTTCTTTACTACTATCAGGGAGAGGAAAAGAAAAATCAAGTAACAGATTATTTGACTATCAGCAAAGATTTCAATCCTTGGGAGAAAAATCTCTCCCAATATGCTCAAAAAATCCACAACGAACTCCTCGGGGCTGGCTATAGTATCAAAAATATTAGCACTAAATCAAATAATCTAACAAACAATAAAGGAGAAAAGATCAAAACCCTCCTGAGAAACTATCTTATCCAAGATAAAAACGATGAAAAGCGTTATATGAGCGATTATTACTTTATCTTAGATAAAAAAGTCTCTAGGATCAGCTACTCTTCCACCAAAGAGAGTAATAGAAAAAAGTTTATCTCAGCAATCAAAAAAATACAGTTTTAACCTTTAGTTTTATAAAGATGGTGAATCAGAATGTCGCATTTGAGATCCCTAGTATTGATGGGAAAAGTAGTATTTCTCTAGAATAGAAAAAAGTTTATCTCAGCAATCAAAAAAATACAGTTTTAACCTTTAGTTTTATAAAGATGGTGAATCAGAATGTCGCATTTGAGATCCCTAGTATTGATGGGAAAAGTAGTATTTCTCTAGAAAAGACTCCTACTCCTGAGAAAAAAAAGAAAGATTTTGCCAGATTTGGTAATGAACCAGCAAAAATTACTGGGTGGAGTTTATTGGGGAAAGTCCTCCTTGCAATCGGAGTAGGAGCACTGATGTCAGTGATGCTTTTTGTGGTGATGTCTGCAGTAGATCTGCTCATTGGAGTATCGGTCTCCTCCAGTGGAGTCCAAGTCCATCCTCTCAGATGGGTAATTTTCTTGGGATTAGGATTTTTTGTATCATTGATTGGAAGTCTTCTGATCACTTTTCTCTATTCACTCATTTACTCAGAAAAGTACAATAACGGAGCCAAAACAGCAGGTTCTCTCCTTTTGATTGGAGTGTTTCTCTTTATTGCAATGCTGATCCTCTTTGCAATGTTTCAAGATAGTACCGAAGGACCGATTCTACTCTTTGTTTTTTATGTAGCTTTCTCAATTTTTATCGCATCTTCGCAAATCGAATTTATGGCCAATCCCAACTATGCTAGCTCAGCCATGGTAGGAAATGCAATCTGATTTATTTTTGCTTTGGTATTTTTTGGGATGCTTTGGAGCAAAAATGCTCAAGGAGTAGATCCATCCGCTCAATCGATGCTCATCTGGCTTTCTACTTTGATCAGTTTTCCTATTATTATCTTTTTCCATGGACTCTGGGAAATTGTCTATCATAAAATGTATGAATATGGTAACAATCCCTTCTATATTCCATCCAAATCAGAACTCAGTAGAGAAACTCTTTTGGAACAGGAAAAAGAAGAGAGAGAAAGCGAAGAAATTAACATCTTTTAGTCAGTATACTTTATACCAATCAATCAAATGTCTGCATATACTCTAGCATCTTTAATTAAAATTTGAATTGGAATCCTGGTACTTTTGTTGGATTATTTTATGATTAATGTCCAAGAAGACCCTGCAATTGGGATCTCTCTAGCTTTGATTGGAGTTTTTATATTTGCACGAGGAGGTTCTTATTTTGTATTTTATCTAGTGCAGGATCTCTTTCGTGGCTCCAATACCAGAGAAAGAATCCAGAAAGATGCATACAAAACCTCCTTTATCTTTGGACTCTATATTCTGATCAATGTATTGCTTTTCCTAGCAGCTGTGTGGAATAAAATCATCGGAGTAGCACTCTTTGTTGCTTTCCTTGCGATGAGCTATTTTATCTTTACTGACCCAAAAAAATCTCATGACCAATAATGATACTCCCTCAAATCCATTACAAAATAAAATAGAACAGGTACTCCAAACAGTCTATGATCCGGATTTTCCAATGGTAGATATTTATACTCTAGGACTGATTTATAAAATCAATGTCGATGAAGAAAGCGAAAAAATACATATTCTGATGTCTTTTACCTCTCCTACCTGTCCAATGGCAGATTTTATCATTGAAAGTGTCAAAAATGCGATCATGCTTGTAGCTCCTAGCTATCATACTGATGTAGAAATCACTTTTGATCCGATGTGGAGCCCCAATATGATCAGAGATGAAGATTTGCAGAGAATGTTTGATCTCTAGCAATCAAATAAGTTTTTTTAAAAAATGAAAGTGAAGTAGTATGAGAGTAAGTATTGATATTTCTGCAGACCAGATCGCTATTTATACCCCTGAGGAAAGGATTTTTTTGGAGAGAAATGGGGTGGATACCACGATCTGACCCACTCTCGTCCAGCTCGATCAGCAATCAGATTTTTCAGAAATTTTGCTCATCAATGGACCGGGAGGATTTACCAATCTCAGAGTAGGGACCCTAGCAGTCAATCTCCTCAAAATGTTGAAAGAGACTCCTCTCCAGCTCTATAGCATCTCAAAAATTGAGCTGTATCAAAAATTCTTTGCAGCAGGATGGCTCCCTCGTTATGGGATCATCTATATCGGTCAAAAGGCTAATCTCTGGCTCCGAGATTTTCTAGAAAATCAACTAATACAAAAGATCAAAAAATCTGAACTTGATAAACTAGTAAACCACTATCCCGACATTTTTTTTGATCAGGTTTTTGATCCAGAATATTTTGCAGAATATCAAAAATTACAGATCCACTACCATTTTGATACGCAAGCAGTCCATTTGAGTTTCCAAGGGAAAGAGTCTCAACTCGCTTGGGAGGAGCTGGCTGTCTCTCCCCTAGAGCAGGTGGAGGCCAACTATATGATCGATCCCAATATTGGATAAGTGTTTTTTGATCAAATAAAGCAAGAGATCTGGATTTTACAGATTTTTTTATTTTTAATGTCCAGTTAATCCTGTTTTGAGGAGATTTTCATCCATCTTTTGGACAAATTTTTCCGTACGAGGAGAGAGCCTGATCGCTAGCAACACAAAAACTAGCCCAAATCCGAGCAAGACTGCCAGATTTGCCCAGTACTGCTCCCAGAGGATTCCTCCAACGGTCTCTCTCAGCATCCCAATCGCATAGGTAAAGGGCAAGAAAGGATGGATCATCTGGAAAAAGTTTCCTGAAATCTCTACTGGAAATGTCCCTCCTGCTCCCGTCAGTTGCAATACCAGCAAGATCACCACCAATACCTTTCCTGCATTTCCAAAGGTTTTAACCAAAGAAAAGGTAATCATTGCCCAGACTCGAGAGATCAGCACACTACTGAGGATAAATGCTAGCGGAGCTGCGGTATAAGCTCAAAGCAAAAACACATTTCACAGACTCAAGATTAAAGCCTGAATTCCTGTCACTAGCAAAAAGAGCATCATTTTACCCAAAATTTGCTCTCTAGGACGATAGCTATTGCTATAAGAGAGATTGGTAGAAAGGATATTGATCAACAAGATTGCTCCCGTCCAAAGTGCCAACACAGAGAAAAAAGGAGCCATCCCTGATCCATAATTGGGGATATCAAAGAGATTCGTCTCCTGGATTGCTACGATATTACTTGCTACATCTGCTTGATTGTAGGGATCAAAAGCCAAAAGCTGATCTACGATTTTTCAGCCTTTTTCTGATTTTAATTTATTGAGGTTTCGGACAATGCTGTTGAGATTGGATTTCATTTTAGGGATTTGTTGATTAATTTTGTCTAGATTGGACTGCAAGCTCTGCAGTTTTTCTTTACTGAGCTCAAACCCCTCATCCAGCAAAGGTACTTTTTCATCTATCGTCTCCAATAATGCACTAATCGACTCGGTAGTTGCCTGGATATTGCTACTACTCCTCTCCACAAAGGGTAGCAAACTCTTTGCGATATGATCATCAAAATTTCCCAACGCATCTTGCTGAGTCAGAAAAAGTTTCTCCAAACTTCTAGAAAATGAAGCGAGAGAATCACCCATCTTATCCGACTCTTTGGAAAGAAAGTCTAGAGAGTTTTGCTGCTGCTGGAGAGAGAGGATAAATCCCTGATTGAGCACAATGAGGGAATCTAAAGGCCTCAGTCCGAGCTTATCATCAAAAAAATCATTTGCCTCTGTCAGGTTTCCAGCCATCTCAGTAGTACTTTGCTCTAGTTTGGAAAGTAGCCCACCCAGATCATCCAGATCTTCTTGTAAAACCTTTTCTCCTTTGGATCCCACCCTCATCAGATTTTCATTGATTTCTCCTGCATCATCTAGCAAACGATAAAAAGAAAAAAGTTGATCCTGGATATTTTTTAGCTGCGTATCCAGATGATCTGCCTCCTCCTGAGAAAAATCACTCAGATTATCTAGAGTTGCCTGATTATTGAGCAGCAATTCTTGGAAATTGGGGAGGTTCTCTTGGGTGAGATCGATGAGTTCTTGGACGATATCTAGCTGAGCAATCAGATTTTCATCATCTTTATCTAGAGACTGGATCGTGCTATTGAGATTATTCAAGAGATTGAGATTGGCTTGGAGTAAAGGTTCTTGTTCTTTGAGGGTGATTCAGAGGGTATTTACGGTTTCAAAAACGGTTTTATTGAGTGTATAGATAAAATTTTCCTGGATCCTAGAGATCACACTACTCATTCCTTGAAAAGAAATCTTTGCTGCGATAGCGTTGGTTTTTTGATTGACGATGTAGTCCACCTTTCCCTGCTGAGGAGTATCCGTCGCAAAAGACAATAAATCCTGAGTAAACTGCTGATCGATGATGATCGCTGCGACATATTTTCCTTGTTCCACTCCCTCACGAGCTACTCTCTCATCGACAAATTGCCATCAGATTTGGTCATTTTCTCTGAGATTTTCTACCAAAGTATCTCAGATATTGATCCACTCTCCACTCAGCAAAGCTCCTTGATCTAGAGTAGCAACCGCAAAAGAAATTCCCTGCGTATTTCCATAGGGATCCCATGCAGATGCTAGATAAAACCAGGCATAGAGCGAAGGAATAATCCCTAGTCCAATAATAGTGATCCAAGCGGTGATATTGCCACGCATCGCTCTCAGATCCTGCCTAAAAATAGTAAAAATATTGCTCAAAGTCTGAGTAAATTTGGATTTCTTTTTATGCTGCTCTTGCATCTTGCTAGCTTTAGAAAAATTAAACATTCTTGCCAAGTCTGAGTATAACAAAATCGCCAAATCCTTGCAAGAG
>CAYTFB010000007.1:0-14310 GCA_964437055.1 uncultured Candidatus Peribacteria bacterium | reverse complement strand
TGGAAAGTTTGGATAAGTCATTGGTATTCAGTATTAAATTTAAAGATACTATGGTATAGTAGAATACCTTCAAAACTCAAGAAATAAAAGAGTAATTTTTGACTTTAAAGAGAGAAATAAATATAATAAAGTATTAAATACTTTATTTTTCAATAAAAAAACAATGGAAAGAGGAAAAGAACTTAATCAAAAGCAAAGAATCAGCAACTTAATTATAGAACAAATCAATGATTTTTATCAAGGAGATCGTCTAAATAAAGATGGCGTTGTATTTAGTAAAGGAGAAGAAATAAATCGCTCCAGGATTAGACTTTTGATCGAAGATTTCATAATGAATAATTGAACTTATTTGAATTATAGTGATAAAAATTTCTTACTTGATAAAATATTTATTACAAACTTTAAAGACTTTATCACTCAAAAAATAGTATCTCTTTTGATAGAATGAAAGATCAATAAAAACAATTTAGATGATATCGAAGAAGTTTTGAACCGCATCAACCAGCTATCCCTATCTCAAGAACAAGCAAAAATCTCATTAACCTTACACAATACTCTCAAAGAGAGCAAAAACACTAGTTTCAAGCAAGCAATCAAAGAAAATCTTATAAAAGAAGTCGGATTTAACTTAAAATATACCATTAAACAAAAATGACTAGTACAATCTACAAATGGGAATCATTATTGGATAGATTTAGAAAACAAAAAGAATTCAAAATTGTTGTGAAAAAGTCTAGAAAAATCCTATACCATAAGTGATCTCAAGGCGGGTGATTTAAAAGTTTTCATCTTTAAAGAAGAAAAAGAGATATCTCTGGATCAGTTAGGAAAGATTTTAGAAAACTTTAGCATTATTAGCAATAATGATGATATTCTTAGTTTTCTTGCCTATCTTGAAGAAAGATTAAATATTACCTTTAATCAAAAAATTAAAGTTTTTTTTCAAGAAAAAATCAACTCTAAAAGTATCTTAGCTATTCAAAAAAGTCAATTAAAATTTCCCTTCCTAATTCACATAAGAGACGAAATAAACTCAGATGACGTTGCAAAAGGTAAACACATCTATCTTGTCGATAAAAACGGAAACTTAAGCAATCAGTGAGTATGGAAAAGTTATAAAAATCCCCCAAAAGTAGAAAACATCTATGAGGATCAGAGATGAATGAGACTCTATGTAAAAGATCGAGAGAATAAAAAACATATTATTTTAAGTGATGGACTCAGACATAATAAGATTGAACTACCTGAATAAGGGTTTAATTTTATTCACCAGAGAAAAAATATCTAAATATTTTATCAAAGAAAGTTTGTATTCTTAAAAAAGGGTTGAGTGATATTTTTTCATATTTCAAAAATAGAAAAACTTTTAAGGTTTATAAACCTTGATTAATCTTTCAAAGACTTTTTTATAATAAAATTTTTAATCCAGATAATAGCCAATATTTATAAAATACCAAACAACAAGAACTTTAGTGTTGAAAAAATTGCCCCTTTAGATAAACTGAAAAGTAGCTTACTAGTATCAGAATTTATCTCTCTTTTATAAAAATGAAAAAAGCAAATGCTCTCGGCATCGATCGAGGAAGTAAATATATTGGACTTGCTTATAGCTGACTAGATGAGTCAGAAATCGTTTTTCCTATCGGCTATATTATGAATGATGAAATGACCTATTATTACATCGCAGATCTCATCCAGAGATATCATATCAAAAAAATTATCCTCTGATGGCCGAGCAAACAAGAAGATATCCAAGAAAAAATTACTAAATTTATCCACTCACTCAACTATTTGATCGAAAATAAAAAGATCGAAATCCTGACAATAGAAGAAGACTATAGTAGTGTCCAGTCCGGAGAGATTGTTTCCAATTTCAAGAAAAATGCTACCACCGATACTATCAGTGCGATGCTCATTTTGGAAAGATGGAAAAAAGAACAGGGAAAATCAGAATAAAAAAATTTAACTCTTAATCTCAATATATATGAATTTAGATCAAGCAAGTAATATCCAATACGATATTTTTCTCAAAGGACTCTCTAGAGAAAATATCATAAAAATGTCTCAGGACCTAGAAGAGCCAGACTGGATGCTGGAGATGAGACTCAAATGTCTAGAAATTTTCCTCAAAATGCCTATGCCAAATTTTGGCCCAAAAAAAATCAACAGTCTAGATTTCGATAATCTAGTCTACTATGCCAAACCTAAAATGGACTCAGAAAGTTATGCCAAAGATCGAGATGATGTCCCAGAAGAGATCAAAGCTACTTTCCAAAAACTGGGGATCCCAGAAAGTGAACAAAAATATCTCTCTGGAGCTGGAGGACAGATGGACTCTACCGCAGTATATCACAAACTAAAAGAAGTCTGGGAAAAGCAAGGTATCATTTTTGATGATTTTTCCTCTGCACTCAAAAAACATCCAGATCTGGTCAAAAAATATTTTATGACCGTAGTCCCTCCTAGTGATCATAAATTTGCCGCACTCCATGGAGCCGTGCGAAGTGGTGGGAGCTTTATCTATGTACCCAAAGGAGTGAAACTAACTCAGCCGCTACAGGCTTATTTTCGTATGAATATCCAGACAGGAGCACAGTTTGAGCATACCCTGATTATCGTAGATGATGATGCAGAATGCCAATATATCGAGGGATGCTCTGCTCCAAAATTTGAGGATCTCTCCCTCCATGCAGGATGTGTAGAGATTGTTGTTGGGAAAAGAGCAAAAATGAGATACTCTTCTGTAGAAAACTGGTCCATCAATACCTTTAACCTCAATACCAAAAGAGCTGTAGTAGAAGAAGATGGGATCATGGAATGGATTGGAGGAAATCTAGGATCCTGAGCTACCATGCTTTATCCTTGTTCGATCCTCAAGGGAGATCGCTCCAGATCAGACAATCTCTCCGTCGTAGTAGCGAGCAAAGGTCAACACCAAGATGTGGGAGCAAAGATGATTCATCTGGGGAAAAACACCAGCTCCAATATCCTTTCCAAATCAGTTTCTAGCCAAGGAGGAATCAGTGAATATAGAGGTTTGGTAAAAATCTGAAAAAATGCTACCGGTACGACTGTGGGAGTCAATTGTGACGCCCTGATTTTAGACAAAGATTCTGTCAGTATTACGATCCCAGTCATTGAGTCTAAGAATGCAGACTCTATCGTCTCTCATGAGGCCTCTGCTGGAAAGGTCGATGAAAATCAGCTCTTTTATCTCATGAGTAGAGGGATGGATGAGGTCAAAGCAATGTCTTTGCTCGTCAATGGATTTATCTCCTCAGTAGTTAAACAACTGCCTCTCGAATATGCTGGAGAACTTAATCGTCTCATCGAGCTAGAAATGGAGTGAAGTGTAGGGTAAAAAAATATTTAATCACAAATATTCCAAAAGACAAAAGAGACTGGATCAAAATTTCAGTCTTTTTTTGACAAAGAGAAATGTTTGACTATACTTTAGTATAAATAAAAAGTATTTTTATATTCCTTGTAATACCATCATGGGAGAGAGAAAAGCACATATCGCTGATCCAGTAAAATATGTAGAATTTTTACACGAACTGATGCTCAAAAAAAATGCCTCAGATATGTATCTCACTTATAATGAACCTCCTGCATTGAGAATTATGGAGCATGTGGAGAGACAACAAGATCTGTCCCTCATGGGAGATGAACAGCTCAATGCTCTAGCACTCGCTCTGATGAATAAAACTGGACTAGAATATTTTGAAAAATATGGAAGTCTGGATATCGGTTTTGGATTTCAAGAGAGAAGATATAGGATCAATATTTCTAAACAAAGAGGTCATATTATGATCGTATCTAGACTTTTGAGAAAAGAGATCCCAACCCTCAAAGACCTTTCCCTACCCCCTATTTTCAAAGATCTCTGTCATAGAGATAATGGGATTGTCTTTTTAGCAGGTCCTACTGGAAGCTGAAAATCTACGACCCTTGCAGCGATGATCGAAGAAATCAATAGGACCGAAAAAAAACATATTATCACGATCGAGGATCCGATTGAATATATCTTTGATCCCAAAGAATGTATCATCGACCAAAAAGAACTCTGAAAAGATGTCAGCTCTTTTTCTCATGCGATGAAATATGCACTTAGACAAAGGCCGGATGTCATCCTCTTTGGAGAGATCAGGGATCTGGATAGTATTAGAAATGCAATCCTCCTTTCTGAGACATGACATCTTGTTTTGACCACCGTCCATGCTAGATCCGCAGAACAAGCACTCAATAAAATCATCGGTTCTTTTGTCTCAGAAGAACAAAACCATATCAGAACTCAATTATCAGAAAATATGTCAGCAATTGTCGTACAAAAACTACTCAAAAGGGCAGATAAACCTGGGCTAGTACTAGCTCAAGAGGTGCTCTTAAATACCACCGCAGTGACCAACCTCATCAGAGAAGATAAACTCAATCAGCTCAAAAGTACGATGTATACGAATAGAATTGGAGGAATGCAGGTAATGGAAGATAGTCTCCTCGATCTACTAAGTAAAGGAATGATTACCTTAGAACAAGCACTCCAAGCTGCAAATAATCAAGAATATCTCAAAAGAGAACTTGTTTCTAGAGGATTGATTTAAAAAAAACACCGACCATCTCGTTTTAGCTGTCATAATAAAAAAGGCTACCAATAGCAGTAGTCCTTTTTTTATTTAAGTTTTATCTAATTGATCGAAAATTTATGTTGATTTTGTTTGTTCTGCTTCCCAGCTTGCCAAGACATCATCGATAGATCCTTTGTACATAAAATGATGCTCTGGGATCTCATCTACCTCTCCATCAATAATCATATTGATTGCTTTGATGGTATCTTTGACTGCTACATAATTTCAGCTAACTCCAGTAAACTGCTCTGCCACATGGAATGCTTGAGAAAAATATCTCTCTACCTTACGCGCCCTATTTACAATTGCCTTATCCTCTTCTGAGAGTTCTTCCATTCCCAGGATCGCAATAATATCCATCAAATCTTTGTATCTTTGTAGAATCTTTTGTACTTTTTGTGCAGTCTGGAAATGCTCAGCACCTACATTCTTTTCATTGAGAATCAAAGAGGTACTATTGAGAGGATCAACTGCAGGATAAATTCCCTTTTCTGCGATAGACCTCTCTAATACTACCGTCCCATCAAGGTGAGCAAAAGTATTTGCTGGAGCAGGATCTGTCAAATCATCCGCAGGTACATATACTGCCTGAAAGGAGGTAATCGATCCATCTTTGGTAGAAGCAATACGCTCTTGGAGTTCTCCCATCTCGGTAGCTAAAGTTGGCTGATATCCTGCCTGAGAAGGGATCCTTCCTAGGAGTGCAGAAATTTCTGAACCTGCCTGAGAAAATCTAAAAATATTATCCACAAAAAGTAGTACATCCTTTTGCTCTTTATCTCTAAAATACTCAGCTAATGTCAGTCCTGTCATCGCAACGCGAGCTCTCGGACCAGGTGTTTCATTCATCTGACCAAAAACCATTGCCGTCATATCCATCACTCCAGATTCTTTCATCTCATAGTAGAGATCATTTCCTTCTCTAGTACGTTCCCCTACTCCACAGAAAACAGACACTCCGCTATGGTGTTTGGCAATATTATGGATCAATTCTTGGATAATTACCGTTTTACCTACTCCCGCTCCTCCAAAGAGTCAGATTTTTCCTCCTTTGAGAATTGGAGCCATCAAATCAATGACTTTGATCCCTGTTTCGAGAATTCCTACTTTATTGGAAAGGTTGATAAACTCTGGAGCTGGACGATAAATTGGCCAAGTTTCTGATGACTGCACTTCTCCTGCCTCATCAATCGGTTCTCCCAAAACATTGAGGATACGACCCAAAACACCAGGACCTACAGGTACACTAATCGGACTTTCTAGTCCTAGTACCTCATCTCATTTTTTGAGTCCATCGGTGGTTTGCATCGCAATCCCTCTTACTACGCCATCTTCGAGATGTTGTAAAATTTCTATCGTAACCTGCTCATTGGTTGCATTAGTTACTGTTGTTTTGACTGCATGCCTGATCAGAGGGATCTGATGTACATCAAACTGCATATCAATCACAACTCCTTTGATTGCAATAATAAATCCTTTCATAATAGTGAAACAAGACTAAAGTATAAAAAATCTGATCTTATCCATTAATTTCTGTGATGACTTCTTCTGCTAGAGTATGAATTTTCTCTTCAATAGCTGTTGAGAGTTTTTTCTCTTCGAGGATCAATTGATCCAATTCTAAATAAGTAGTAGCGAGTTTTTCGTAAATACTCTGCTCAAACTGAGCTATTTGGGTGATTTTTACTTTTTCAATGTAGCCATGTAGGGCAATATAAATCAATACCGCTTGATGAGAAAAAGAAATCGGAGAGTTTTCTCTCTGTTTGAGGATTTCTACGAGTTTCTCTCCTTTGGAAAGTTTAGCTTGGGTAGAAGGGTCTAGATCTGCTCCAAACTTGGAGAAAGATTCCAGTTCTCTAAAAGCTGCCAATTCTAATTTGAGCGTACCTGCTACTTTTTTCATAATAGGAGTTTGTGCTGATCCCCCCACACGAGAAACAGAATATCCTACATTGATCGCTGGTTTAATTCCTGAGTTGAAAAGATCCGTTTCCAGAAAAATTTGTCCATCTGTAATTGAAATTACATTGGTAGGGATATAAGCAGAAATATCTCCTGCTTGGGTTTCTATCACTGGTAATGCCGTCAAAGATCCTCCTCCATAATTTTCATTGAGTCTCGCAGCTCTCTCTAAAAGTCTAGAATGGAGATAAAAAACATCTCCTGGATATGCTTCGCGCCCTGGAGGTCTTTTGAGAAGAAGAGATATTTCTCTATAAGCGATTGCATGCTTGGTCAGATCATCATAGATAATCAAAGCATCTTTTCCCTGTGCCATAAAGTATTCTCCGATAGCACATCCTACATAAGGAGCTAGATACTGGAGTACTGAAGGAGAAGAGATCGAAGCATTTACGACTACACTATAGTCCATCGCTCCCTGTTCTTTTAAATCCTGAACCACTCTCGCAATTTTGGAATCTTTTTGTCCAATAGCAACATAAATGCAGATCACATCCTGATTTTTTTGTGCTAATATGGTATCAATAGCAATAGTAGTTTTTCCAGTCTGCCTATCTCCAATAATCAATTCTCTCTGTCCTCTTCCGATAGGAATCATTGCATCGATCGCCTTGATCCCTGTTTGTAGGGGAACATTTACTGATTTTCTCGTGATCACTCCTGGAGCCACCCTATCAATAGGGAAATAATCCTGAGCTTGGATCTCTTTCCCTTGGTCAATAGGATTTCCTAGTCCATCTACTACTCTCCCAAGATAATCATCTGATACTCCGATAGAAAAAACTTTTCCTGTCGTGCTAACCAAATCTCCATGTTTGAGCGTAGCATAATCTCCTAATACCAATACCCCAATCGAATCACGAGAAATATCTAGTACTAGTCCTGAAAGACCATTTGCAAAGCTCACAATCTCACTAAACATAGCATCTTCTAGTCCAACAACAGTTGCTACACCATCTTTGATCTCTAGGATTTGGCCTTTTTTTGTAAAACTCTCTCCGAGAGAGGCCTCTTGGATGGTTTTATTGATCTTTTCTAAAATTGCATCTATTTGTAAAGTTTTCATTAATAATTGAGTAAAATATCTAAATCTGCATCCAAATTTCTACGATAAATACGACCTGCTCCATACAGGTGCACTCCAGGAGAATCTAGAAAATCTGCCAAAAGCAAATCAGGATTATCAAAATTTTCAACAATAGTATCAAAAGAAGCCTGTGAAAAACTTTGAGGAATCTCTACTCTCATATAACTCAATCCCAACTCTGACTGTAATCCCTTTATCAATGTTTTGAGCGTCTTAGCTGAATCATAGGATAAAGTTCAGAGCAAAAGAATCAGTTCTACTAGTAAAGGATAATCCCCCCAAAGAGATTCCAAAACCTCTTTTCTAAAAAGCTTCGTTCCATGTACTGGATAAAGTTTTTGAATCATTAGCAAAAGAGTGAAAACCTCAGAGGTATCCCATCATAACTTTTTACAAGTATCCAAAAATATCCTTGGAGACATGGGTATCGACATGCTAAAATAACTACAAATAAAAAATCAGCTTTGAGATTTATCTAGGAGAGACACTCTGAGTCAACTCTTGGATCAATCCATGAATATATTCTTTTTCTATTTTCTGATCTTTAAAGAGTTTTTTGACTAGCTCACGAGTCGTAGATTCTACCGCAGCCACAAACTCTCCCTCCAGTTTTACAAAAGTAAGATTAGCTTGTTTATTTGCTGTATCCACGATCAAATTAGCTTTACGTTCCGCTTCTGCAACAAGCTCTTCTGATTTTTGCTTACCACTCAACTCTGCCTGACGAATCAGATTTTCTCTATGTTGATTTGCTTCTTTGAGCAATGCTATAGCTTGAACCTCTGCATCTGAGATTATTTTTTGATACGTTTCATCCGCAAGAGCAAGTTTCTTTTCTTTTTGAATCCTCGCATCGATAGAGCTAGAAAGCGGTTTTGCTAAAAACTTGATCACTACCCAAAAAAATAGCACCATATTTAGGATTTGTATTGCGATATTTAGCACAATATTTGTTGTTGAGGTGTTTATTTCCATTACTATCCAATAAGAGCTATAACAAAAGCCAGAAGTGCTACAAACTCAGCCATCGCTAGAGCGATCACTCCAGGTACAAACATTCCTTTTTCTGCTTGTGGATTTCTAGAGATACCAGAAAGCCATGAATAACCAATCACTGCCATAGCAATAGCCGCAATACTTCCTGCGATTGGAAATACTAATTGTGTGAATTCCATAATACAATATCGATAAAGAATAAAAAATGAGGTCTAATGACCTGCTTCACCAGACAATCTAAAATAAACTGTAGCTAATACTGCAAAAATCATTGCTTGAAGTAAAGATACTGCTGCTTCATAACCAAAGATTAAGCAGGTCCAATCAGTGGTACAGGAAGGGCACGCATCGCAAAAAGCAATAAAGTTAGCAGGAGCATTCCTACAAACATATTTCAGAAAAGTCTGAGTGTCAGAGAGAGAGCTTTTCATAAATCACTCAAAAGCTCGATAAATCCTATCAAAAGTCCCAACAAAATATCTAAAAGTTTGGTCAAATATTTTCGCCATACATCTACTTTTTCTACCAAACCCATCCCAGTAATAGGGAAATATTTTTTGATAAAAGAGAAACCATTGACAACAAAACCATAAGTCACCATCCCAATAACCGTAGCAATAGCCATTACTGCATTAAAAAAGATATCTGTAGTCGTAGGTCTAAATCGATGATGTGCCCAAGGCCAAACCAAAACAATCATATCTCCTACCAGGCCAAATAGATTATTCCATAGGACAAAAAAGAAAAGTGTTGTAGTCAAAGTAAGTACCTTTGAGTTGGTCGCTGGACCTCCAATATTGGATAAAAATTCATATACTAATTCATAAATATGCTCAATAGTCTGTCTAAAAAAACTATTTTTTCAATTTTTTTTGTGCTGATAATAAAAAAAGACAATAAGAAAAAAAGAGCAGCTCCCCAAAATCATAGCAGAAAGTGTCTGGGAAACACTAATATTTCCTAGATCATTGAAATAAGGTAATAAGGGTGGAATAATATCGTTAATCTGCATCTCTTGTGTAAAGTCAAACTAAGGTTTAAAGATTATACTTTCTATAAAGATAGAAAGGCTGGGTTAATCAGCAATAATAGCTTTGGCACCAGCAATTTCGATAATTTCTTTGGTGATTGCATCCTGACGAGCTTTGTTGTAAGACAGTGTAAGATTATCTATTTGTTCATCTGCATTATCTTTAGCTCCCTTCATCGCAATCATGCGAGCAGCAAATTCACTTGCTTTATTTTGTAAAATCGCGCCATAAATCAAATACTCTACAATCATTTTATGTAGCATAAGCTTCACTTCTTTGCTAGAAGGTTCAATTTTGATATTTTCATCAATAGAAAAAGAAGTAGTATCTACATTAGTAATGTCATTGTATCCAAATACTCCTATCTCCTCCTGGACCAATTCATCTAAAAATAGCTTGAGATTATCAGGATTGAGTGGCCAAAAAGGGAAAATAACAGGAATATATTTCATCGTATTTTTAAAAATATTGTAGGCAATGGAAATACTTTGATAATGATGCTGCTGAGTCTGAGCATCGATATAGTTTAATAAATCTTTAGTCTGATGGATATCCAAATCATCTCAGAGTGGCTGATGGCCAACAATACTATATTCGCGACGAGTAAAAAATTCTTTGGCTTTCTTTCCAACGACAAAGAGATCCAGATTTGTTTTCTGATCGGCAAATAGTTGGTCTACCTTTTTAAATAAAGTAGTATTGAGTGCTCCACAAAGCCCTTTATCAGAACCGATAATGATCAAAAGAGTTTTTTCTGATTTGATTGATGCTGTACGGAAAAGTTTTTGATTATGATTGAGATTGATCAAAAGAGAAACCAATGACAGCATTGCTTCTCTCAGATGAAGAGCAGATTTTTTAGTCTTTTGTAGTTTGATCGTGGAAAAAATCTCCAAAGCATTGGTGATTTTTTTGATATTGATGGTAGAGTGTATTTTAGATTTAAGTTTTTTGCTATCAGCCATATACAAAAAGTTGGTATCTAAGAAGTAATAATAGTTAGATTATTTGCTTGAGAATAGAAGATTCCTCATGGAATTTCTAATTTTTGTTGGTGAGATTGATAAGCTTCAAGGTCTTTATACTCTTTGGCTTCCTCCCGCCTCAAAGTCCCTGCCTGCAAGGTTGTCACGAGAGAGATGTGTCCAGGTAAAATCTCCAATTCACCATCCCCTCCTGGTAGGATCACACTAGAAAGGTTTTTGAGTGTCATGGTTTCATCTGGAGTGATGAGATGTAGAGTCAAAGCCATCTAATATTTATCTCACTAAAGTCTAAAGGTCCCTTGATATAAGAATTCCTTATTTTAATGCAAGGGAAAATAAATAAAAAAAGCAGAAAAAGTAAAATCATTGGCTTTGGAGAGAAAAAAATCTATCATCATCTACATGAAAGTTGAGAAAGAAATAATAATCCTATAGTCAAAAAATTAAAGAAAACTAACATCTTTTATTTGTTAATAAGATAATCAAATGAAATCTATCCAACGATGAATCGGACTCTTTGGAGATCTTAGTTATGATTTAGAAAGCTGAAGGCCTACTCAGAATACACAAGAACGTTTAGAACAAGTTTTGGTACAAGCCCAGCTCGCTGATGAGCTCTGATATCATCTCATCATGCTAGGAGAGCATCATCGCGAAGACTATGCCATCGCAAGTCCTGAAATTGTACTAGCTAGTATGGCTTCTGTGACAAAAAATATCCGCCTAGCTAGTGGAGTATCTATTATCAGTTCCACTGATCCTGTCAAACTCTATCAGGATTTTGCAACCTTGGACCTTCTCTCAAATGGGCGTGCTGAGATCACTGCAGGGAGAGGAAGTTTTACGGAATCCTTTCCACTTTTTGGTTATAATCTAGAAAATTATGCAAGTCTTTTTAGCGAAAAACTAGAACTCCTTCTCAAACTCCAAGAAGAGAAAAAACTCACATGGACTGGTAGACATCGTGCTCCCCTAGTAGATCAGAAAATCTATCCTCAGAGTACCCATCAGGAAGGGATCCCGATCTGGATCGCAGTCTGAGGGACACAGTCCTCTGTCATTAGAGCTGCTCAACTGGGTCTACCTATTATTTTTGCAATCATCGGAGGGATGTGGCAACACTTTCTCCCCCTGATTGAGCTCTATAGGGCAGAATACCTCCAAGCCTGACATGATCCAGAAAAAATACAAATCGGAGCTCATATGCACACTCTCATCACCAAAGATGAAACTACCTTGATCCAAGAATATGCTCCCTATTATCTCGCACAAATGGATAGAGTTGGTGCCAGTAGAGGGTGGTCTCGCTATACTCTAGAACAATTTAAAGCAGGACTTTCACCTCAAGGGGCAATCTGTATGGGTACAGCAGATAGGGTGAAAAACAAGATCCACACCATTATAGATACTCTAGGACTGACCAGATTTGTAGCACATATGGATATAGGATGACCAAATCAAGCATTGATGTTGGAATCGATCAGATTATTTGCTGAGGAAATCATGCAACAAAATTAGCTAGTTCTTTTAAAAAATAAATTACTTTAATTTTATGCCACAATCCCGCTGTTCACGATGTCTCTGAGATGAACTCTATATCCACTATCATGATACAGAGCGAGGAGTTCCCGTCCACGATGATCAAAAACATTTTGAAATGCTGACCTTAGAATCTCAACAAGCCGGACTCTCTCGACTTACCATCCTCAAGCGTAGAGAAGGGTATCGTCAAACCTTTGATCAGTTTGATCCAGAAAAAATTTCAAAATACAATGAAGATAAGGTAGCAGACCTCATGAAAGATCCTCGCATTATCCGCAATAAAAAGAAAATCCTGGCAATTATTCACAATGCCCAATGTTTTCTCCAGATACAGTCAGCATTTGGATCTTTTGATCGCTATATCCGATCTCGGACAGCAGGAGAGGCGATTCATAACCAAATTTCAGATGAAGATGAAAATATTACGAGTTCTCCCCTCTCAGATCGTATTGCCCAGGATCTCAAAGCTCGTGGCCTTCAATTTGTCGGAACTACGATGGTCTATGCATGGCTCCAAGCCATTGGAATCATCAATGATCATTTTAGTTATTGCTTTAGAGTACAGCAGCTAAGGTCTAAGGAAATTTAAATTTAAAAAAAATAAGTCAGAGGACTCATTCAAAAGTTTTTAATCATATTTTAGAGAGTTTTTTTATGCATAAGAATAAATAGAATCTTCAATTTCCTCTAGTTGAGACAAAAGATTTTTCTCCTGATCTTCATCACTATTTGTTTTTTGTATTTTTTCATAGTTAGTTTTAAATTTTGCAGAGAAGAGTTCTTTGCTAACAATATTTTCTCCAATATCATCCCCACTCTCAATCAAGTCTAAATAATTTTTCATATCCTGTAAGAGTAAAGTTTTCTCTCCTCCTGTCGATCAGATAAAGAGTCCTAAAAACTGAAATAAGGGATTCTCAACATCTTTGAGATTAGCAATCTTATCTACTGGAGGATCGTTTTGTTGAGCATCTAATTTTCCAAAAATCTTATCTGATTGATGGGTAAATTTCATTTTCTCAACATCTGAGCTCTGCATCAGATTTCTAAATCTTTTGAGCTGATCGCTGAGGAGATGAGCTGACTCTGCAGGGAGTTGATTCGTCATCTTGATCCGATTTTGGAGGATTTTACTATTGGGATGATCTTTTGCCAACTGAGTATTGTACTCCGAAAGAGCTACATTTCCACCAAAAGTTTGCAAGGTATCCCACAGATCTTGCTTACTGACAGTCCTCTGGAGCTGCTTGGAGAGACGATTTTTGACAAAAAGCTGATAGGGCTGATACATTTGCAAGAGCTCTGCTCCTAGTTCATGAACTACAAGATTTTTTCAGTCTGACTCAGACTGCATCATTCTGCTCAGATTTTTTTCACATCGTTTTTTACTTTGTTCCTCCAAAAGAAAAGTACTTGGAAGTTTGACCTTGAGATCTAGATATTTATTATTCTGCTCAAATCCTTTATCAGGATGCCGACTCAGAGCATCTTTGACCATCAGTTGGTTTTGTTCATTTTGCATCAAGACTACTTGTTGAGCAAAAATCTCTCCACGGATACTCAGATTTTCTCCTCTTTTTTGGATATCGGTTTTTTGGCGGAGTGTCAGAAAATTTTCTGCTAGATTTTGCTCAGCAATACTCGTATCTAGATAGGAACTCATCCCCAAAAGTGGAGCTGCCATCAGCTGATACCAGAGAGTATTTTTACTTTTTTCCAATCTCTTGAACATCACATCTTTTATCCCATTATATTGATCAATATAGAGTTTGAGCCATGCTCTCTCTGCTTCAGAAAAAGTTTTTAGATAAGTATCGAGATCTTTGGGATCAAGAGCATAGCTCTGCTCCAGTTTCAAAAGAGCAATCAATTGAGTGCTTGGACATTCTTCTATCTTTTTTTTCAAGGCATCTTTCTCCTTTTCAGTCAGATAGTTATCAAACTGATCATCCAACAGTCCCTGAGAGGATAAAAACTCTGGCATTTCTCTCTTTTGGATATCAAAATGATCTACGATAAAACGGCTGATTGATTCAGGATCTGAGCGATGGAGAGTAGCTACTGAAAGTCCTATCGAT
>CAYTFB010000006.1:15231-23576 GCA_964437055.1 uncultured Candidatus Peribacteria bacterium | reverse complement strand
TACTCCTTCGCTTATCACAGATTCTAGCTGAAAATTCCGATTGTAACTAGGAAAGTCTGTCTTTTGCAGTACTTCTGCAAAACTCCTCATCATTTCTCCTACTCCAAAATAGGTCCCCGCAGAAGTAGTAAAGGTATTTTTCTCAAAATTTTCCATACTGAGGGTTGTTAGTTTTTCCTTTGCCAAAAAATGATTGAGCTGCTGGAGAAAGCTATTTTTATATTCTTTGAGCAACTCTGTATCGTTAAAGAGATCTCGTTTATTGAAGATCCAAAGTATTCTTTTTTTGAGGATAGTGATATCATCTTTGATGACTTCCAAGGTGATGAGTCCTTGATCTACATTGAGATGAAACTGGAGAGGATTCTTTTCCTCAAACCTTTCACGAATATAACTCATAATCTCATGAAAAAGATTAACTGTCTCATCGATTCCATTTTCAAAATTTGCCAAATCACTCACAAAAGCAAAAATTCTGGCTTTGAGTACATGTCTGAGAAAGGCATTTCAGAGTCCTTTTCCTTCTGCTGATCCTTCGATCAGTCCTGGGATATCAATTACATTAAAACGATAGTCACCTACAGAAACCGATCCAAGATTGGGCACCAGAGTAGTAAAGGGATAGTTTGCAACTTTCGCTTTGACATCAGACATACAGTTGATGAGAGAAGTTTTACCAACACTGGGACTTCCGATCAGTCCTATATCTGCTAAGAGTTGAAGTTCGAGGATGATTTCTCTTTTTTGTCCAGGTTCTCCGAGGAGATAAAAATTGGGATATTGATTGATAGAATCTTTGAAATGGATGTTTCCTTTTCCACCTTCTCCACCAGAGAGGAGTTCTATCCTTTCTCCATCTTGTTCTAATTGATAGAGGATTCTTTTGCTCTGGGCATCTTTCACAATAGTGCCAACTGGTACGGTGAGCGTAATCGAAGGACCATCTGCTCCATATTGATCTTTGGTTCTCCCATTTTCTCCAGCTTTTGCTTTAAAGATTTTTTTATACTTGTAGGTCAAGAGAGTATTTTCATCTTTGGAGGCCTGGATATAAACCGATCCACCATTTCCTCCATCTCCACCATTAGGTCCACCAAAAGGAACCCCAGCTTCTCTTCTCCCACTAGCGATCCCATCACCACCTTTCCCTGATTGGATCTCAATCGTTACTTCATCATAAAATTGCATATCAGTATTTATTCAAAAAAAGATAAATTTAGCTTTTACTGCTTGGTTATAGGATTTTGGAGAAATTTTGCAAGAGAAAAACTATCAGCTGATATATTTTGTTGGGAAAGTTGTCTTTCAGGTATTATTGCTTTCTGTGAGCTGAGCTTGCATCTTTAGAACTTTTCTATACAATTTATTTTGAAACCAGTACCTCACTTTTATTTATTTGTGAATAAATGTCTGTCGTGATTCAGGATTTAGAAAAATTTTATAGTTTACAGGCCAAAAAATACTATCAAACTAGGAAAAAATATCGATCAGCAGGAGAGAAAATCTTAGAACAAATATATTCTTTGCAACTGGAAACCCCCAAAATCCTGGAATTAGGATGTGGAGGGGGAAGATTTTTAGATTTGATGGAAAAAGACTATTCAGGAGCTTGGGATTATGTAGGAGTAGATCTTTCCAAAGGACTGATTGATTTAGCGCAACAACTTCATCCAGAAAAAACTTTGATCCATGCTGAAATGAATGAATATTTAGCTTCTCTCCCCCAAGAAAGTTTTGATATGATTGTAGGATTTGCTAGTGTGCAACATTTAACTTCTCTCAAAGCAAGAAAAACCTTGATGGAAAATGCTTACAGGGTTTTGAAGTATGGAGGGAAATTACTTTTGATCAATTGGTCACTTTCTCATCGATTTATCAGAAAATATCCTCAAGTCCTTTTTCAATCTTTTTGGAAAAGATTTAAATCTTTGGGAAAAGAGGATTGGAGGGACGTTTTGATTCCTTGGAAAGATGGAGAACAAATTCATCAGAGATATTATCATCTTTTTTCTCTCGCAGAGCTCAGACAGCTTTCAGCATTATCAGGTTTTATTCAGAGAGAACTCTTTTATATCGATAAAGCTTCTCAAAAAGTTGCTCATTGGTCAAAATCTGCCAATTCTCGATATGTAGGAGAAAAGGGAGTTTTGCGGTAATTTTCTTTGGAGAATACTAGATAATTGTTTATTTGGTACGATTTTTTGTTATGACATTTGCCTCAGATACTCTAAATAATGAGTTCTTTACTATACAACAAAAAATTCCTCAAATCCTTTATTTGATCAATGATTATGCGAGAGATGCGCATTTTCAAGATCAACTATATCAAGAGATCGTAGCTTTTTTACAAGCATCGTTTTGATGTCTCTCTCGGCTTTTATCTCAGCTAAATCAGCAATTAGATCTTTGATTACAAAATCCTGACTGGAAGTTGATTTTTGCTCCTTATTTAACTACTTGGCTTGCTGGATACGAAGGAAAGGAGTCAGATTTTTCAAAGGATTCTCTCAGAGATCTTTCAGATTATCAGCATTTACAAAAAAAGATAACTACTTTAGCTGGATTGGATGGACAACTTATCCAAAAAATTCAGACTTTTTTTGAGACAGTATTGGTGGATGAACAGGGGAGTTTTCTTTCTCGTGCAGCAAAAATCTATTATTATCAGGAGCAACTGGGAGCATTTGAGATGAGAGTAGATAGATCTGTTTTGTCTTGTAGTATTAGTGGAGCAATAGAGATTGATGCGATATGGATTCAGGATCCGCAGAGGAGCTTTCGTTATCTTTGGGATGAAAAAATGATGCTCGGGATTTTAAATTATTTAAAAGAATGAATGGATCTATCAATTTTATTATAGTATTTTTTTTAGTATTAGAAAATTCATTTTCTCTTGATTTTTAATTCCATATCTATATATACAGAGTATCTTTGCCGTAGACCGTAGGTCGTCCTCTCGAGGATATAAACTGTACCTACCGAGGTTATCACTGATCTATTCCAATAGTCAATTCTGATTTTTGGCACTTAGAAGATAACTCTGGCAATGAGTTATTTTTTTTATTTCCACTTGATACGGTAGCATGACAATCTCAAAAGCCAAAAAAACTGAGCTTGTAGCACAGTATGTCCAAGACTTGCAGGCTGCAAATAATGTTGTAGTACTCCAACAGTCTGGATTGCCGGTGACCCTTTCTACAGAGATCAGAAAATGAATCATCTGAGCTGAGGGTAAATATCATGTAGTGAGGAAAAATCTTTTTCTCCTTGCTCTCAAAGAATCCGGATTTGATGTAGTGGAGGAGGGAGATTTAGAGGGATCTATTGTGGTTCTTTATGCCAATGGCGATGAATACGCTCCTATAAAACTCATCAATAACTATGCTAAAAAGCTTATGTGAGACAAAGAGCAAAAAGCGAGTATCAAATTTCTCTGAGGATGGTATGAGAAAAAATGGCATGACTCTGCATATGTAACTGAGTTAGCCAATATTCCTTCCAAAGATGAATTGATCTCCAAACTTGCTTACCTCTTCAATTATCCATTGCAGTCATTTGCTGGGGTACTTGATCAGATTGCAAAAAAACTAGAAGCATAATTTCGGTTTTTTTTTACAATGTGTAAATTCTTATTTTATTTTGTTTATTGTTTATGACAATGGAATTGACAAAAACTCAACAACAGATTCTTGATCTTGTAAAAGAAATGAATGCTGTTGAACTTAATGGACTAGTAAAAGCTTTAGAAGAAGAATTTGGTGTAACCGCTGCTGCTATGGTAGTTGCTGGTGGAGCTGCTGCTGGAGATGCTGGAGCTGCTGCTGGAGGAGACTCTGATAGTATGAATGTAGAGCTTACAGAAGTTGGGCAACAAAAAATTGCTGTGATCAAGGTAGTTAAAGAGGCTCTTGGTCTAGATCTCAAAGGAGCAAAAGATTTAGTAGAAAAAGCTCCTGTGATTATCAAAGAAAATGTAAAATCTGATGAAGCGGATGCGCTCAAAACTAAACTTACTGAAGCTGGTGCTACAGTAAACTTCAAATAGTCATTTGCTAGATTCCTAATCAGATTGTTGTGTTCAAGCTCTTGTGCTTATCTACAATTATCTGATTATTGTTTCTTGTAGAGATGATTATCTTTTATTTTACTTGATAGATAGTAGATGACTGTATCTGTTCAAACCGTTCTTGATGCTCAAGTGCATGTGGGTACGCTCAAAAATGAGGCTCATCCAAAGACCAGTAAATACTGGGCAGAAGTGGACCGTGGACTCATTGTGATTGATCCTGAGATCATCGTAGAGCAACTTGCTAATGCAAAAGCAAAGATTGATGCAGCCAAAGCTGCTGGCAAGGAGGTGCTTATTGTTGCTGAGAAGAAAATGTATGCCCCTGAGCTAGAAGCTTTAGCAAAAAAAGCATGAATCTCTTTCCTTAATCACAAAGTTCCTGGTGGATTTTTGACTAATTTTGATACCTTCAAAAAAAGGATTGATACCATCAATGAAATGACCATGTTTATGGAGACTGAGGAATTCGCAACTTTGACCAAAAAAGAGCAACTCGTATATCAGAGAAAATATGAAAGAGCAAATAAAATTTATCATGGAGTGACTAAACTCAAAAAAAGACCAGAATTGGTGATCGTTGTGGATGGTCAGATGTTGTCTTCTCTCCTAGATGAAGCAGTGCTTTTGAAAAATTCTTTGGATACGGTAGTGATCGCTGGAAGTAACTTTTCTAGATATTGGCCAGAAGACCAGTTAGTGGTTTCCAATATCAATAGTTATCCTAGCTTGGATTTTGTACTTAAAGCATTATTAGATTAGTTCTAAAATGCTGAAGTTATTGTAGATTACTCTAGCATTCTTTAGTTTTCTAATATCCATATCCTTTATGACTGCATATTTGCCAAGTTCGTCTGAGAGAAAGAGGGTGGTAATGTCCTATCTTTTGGTAGGAGTACTATTTTTCTCTCAGCAAGAGGATTTGAGTATTTTTGAATACTTTCACTACAAACAGTCGGTGGGATGGTTGAGTTTCTTTATTACTTCCTTATTGCTTTGGATTGTGACTTTTGTGTTTTTCTCTATATTTAGACTTGGATTTATTTCCTGGATCTTTGCTATTCCTTTGTTTTCTGCAATCATTTTGCGATGATTCCTAATTTTTCAAGGATGGCGCGGTGATTATCTGACAGAAGCTACTACAGATAAAAGATGGAAACTCTTTTTTGTAGACTTTGGGGGATGGGTATTGGGGATCTTTGGAATTACTAAAAATATTTATGGAGATATTGAACTTGATACTGTAGCTGATATCGCTAAGATTCAATCAGATATTCCCTCTGATGTGTAGACAATAAAATATTTCCTTTTTTGTCCTTAGTTTTATTCTTTAGAGCATTCTTGTTCTTATTTATATCAATATGTTTGTAATCTAATCCTTGAATTTAAGATAACTATCTTATGCCAATATCATTAGATCATTTTCCAAAAAATTTCACTAAAATAAAAAATATCCAATATTTTAATTTTTTTAAACAATAGCTTGTATGAAAATAGATATCAATCTAGTAAAACAGCTCAGAGAAGCTACCTTTGCTCCTTTGGGGGACTGTAAAAATGCTTTAGTAGAAGCAGGAGGAGATTTTGACAGAGCTCAAGAAATTCTCAAAGAAAAAGGAATTGCTAAAGCAGGTAAAAAAGCAGATAGAGAGACCAAAGAAGGACTCGTTCATGTGAGAAAAAATGGTGATTATACTGTACTTGCAAAATTGCTTTGTGAAACAGATTTTGTTGCAAAAAATGAAATGTTTCTAGAGCTTTTTGATCAGGTTTTTGCTATCCTTTTTGAATTAAAGTCTGAAGTGGTATCTCTAGAAGATTTAGATCCAACAATATTGGAGAGACTCAATACTTTGGTACATGAAGCAGTAGGTACAATTGGTGAAAATATGAAACTTGCAGATGTGCATATCACTAAAGAACCAGTTTTTGCTTATGTGCATCCGGGAAATAAAGTAGTTTCTGTTATTTACTATACAGGATCTGAAGATACAGCAAAAGAGTTGGCCCTCCAAGTAGCAGCTCTCAATCCAGAATATTTGAGTTTTGATGAGATTCCAACTGTAGAAGTAGAAAAACTTGCAGCAGAATTTACTCAAGAGCTTAAAGATGCTGGAAAACCAGAAAATATGATTGCACAGATCGTTAAAGGAAAAGTAGACAAAACATTTGCAGACTCTATTCTTTTAGAGCAAGAATACATCAGAGATGGTTCTAAAAAAGTAAAAGAAATTTTACCTGCAGATTTTGTGGTGAGCAAGTTTTACAGATTTGCAGTATAGTTTTCTCAAGCAAAATTGTTATCTTATGTCGGCGTATATCTAAAATATTTTATTTTACTCTGTTGTTACTCTAATGCAGAATTATGAATTAGTGCTTCTGTTGGATCCAAAGACTTCTGATGCAGAAAAGAAAGAACTTCTGGATGCACTGGAAAAATCTTTTCCCAACAAAGAAAAGGATGAAATCTGAGTTCATGAACTTTCTTTCCACTTAAAGGATGGAAGTAATAGAGCTTATTTTATTTCTTATTATTTGGAGCTTACTCCTGAACAAATTGCAGAACTAAAAGCAATGTTGCTTTATAATCCAATTTTGATCAAGTACGAGCTTTACAAAATGACCAGTACTCAGCAATTTTTTCATTTCAAAGATCTTCAAACACACTTTGATAAAGCTTTGGAAGAAATCAATGATACCAAGTATGGTCAAAAACTCAACTTTTTTGCAGACAAAAAAAATGCAAAATACATTTACTGGAAATCTCTTCCAATACTTCAACTTTATTTGACGAGATTTGGGAATATCAAACCTAGAAACTATACTAGTAATTCTGTAGCTACTCAAAAAAAGCTCAGACAAGAAATTATTAGAGCAAGAACGCTAGGAATGTTGAATTTTATCAGTAAATAACTTAAAAGGAACGATTTATTTCCTTATTGTTTTATTTTTTTAGTAATGCTTTTTCATGGCAAGTAAACTAAGGAGAGTCAGAAAATATCATTGGAGAAAGAGACTGACTACTCACGGATTT
Source organism: uncultured Candidatus Peribacteria bacterium (assembly GCA_964437055.1). Lineage (GTDB taxonomy): Bacteria > Patescibacteriota > Gracilibacteria > Absconditabacterales > Absconditicoccaceae > HOT-345. Next base: position 16,476 of record CAYTFB010000006.1, on the reverse strand, counting down.
AGAAAAAGAATGGAAACTTGGACTGGTCAAAGAGTTTTAGCAAGGAGAAGAGCAAAGGGGAGAAAAAGATTGACTCCTCAGAGAGCAAAATAGTTTTTTGTCTCTCAGCTTTTTTTGTGTATCAAAAACTGCCTTTCAGGTTTGGCTTAAAAGATCTTATCAAAGCAAAATAAAGAGTTTATTAGTGTTGCTCGAGGAGTTGGATGAAATGTATGTTGTTCTTTGTTTCCTTTTCTCATCAATATCAAACTCATATTCTAGCAGATAATAGTTATCCTATCAATCGCTAGCACCCTACTCATACTTCTTATTTTGTTTACTTTCTATATTATTATACCCTATGGTAAATACAAAAAAAACTCCCTCAAAAAAGACTACGAGCAGCTCAAAGTCTTCTTTTTCTGATAAGGAGAAAAAAACAACTAGTATCAAAAAAACTAGTAAAACAGTTGCTCCAAAAGCAGCTACTACTTCCAAAACTCCTAAGCTTGAAAAAACTACAAAAGCTTCAAAAACTACTTCCAAAACAACGAATAAAGCTTCAATCGTAGCTCCTCAGGCTCAGGATTTTTTCAAAGATTATTACAAAGAGGGAGAGAGAATCTTTTTGACTGCTCCCAGATCTTATGGAGAATTACCGGATCTTCTCGAACTTCAAAGGAGAGGATATGAGGATTTTATTTCCCTGTATCTACCAAAACTTTTTTCAGATATTGATAATATTTGGGATATTGCTGGAGATAAGATGTACATCACGATCTCTGATGTAAAAGTAGGAGAGCCGATGGACTCTTATGAAACTTGTAAAAAAAAGGAACTCACTTATGGAGGGATTATTACTGCAAAAATTAAATTGGTAGAAAAAATCGAAGATGAGAAAACTAAAAAAATCTCAGAAAAAGTACATTTCCAAAAAAAGGCAAATGTAGGAATTCTACCTTTGATGACTCCATCAGCTTCTTATATTATCAATGGAGTGGAGAGAGTGATTATTTCTCAGATTATTAGATCGTATGGTATCTTTTATTCTAAAAAAGATTTTCGATACTCTTTCAAACTCATTCCAGAAAATGGACCTTGGCTAGAAGTAGATGTTGAAAAAAACTGAAATGTCGTAGCCAGGATCAATAAATCTAGAAAGTTTTCTATCACTTCACTTTTGAGGGTTTTTGGACTAGAGACTGATGAAAGTATTAGAGAACTTTTTAAAGATATTTTTGATGAAGAGGATGCAAATTTGATCGA
>CAYTFB010000006.1:0-15131 GCA_964437055.1 uncultured Candidatus Peribacteria bacterium | reverse complement strand
TTCTTTGCAACTTCTCAGCTTTCTCAGTTTTTGGATCAGGTAAATCCACTGGCTGAGGTAGAACATAAAAGAAGAATCACCGCTCTCGGCCCTGGAGGTCTCAAAAGAGAGACTGCAAAAATTGATGTGAGAGATGTGCATCCTTCACATTATGGAAGAATTTGTCCGATCGAGACTCCAGAGTGACAAAATATTGGACTCGTAATCTATCAATCTCTCTATAGTAGGATCAATGATGAAGGATTCTTGGAGACTCCTGCATTAAAAATCTTGCGTGAAGCAGAACCCAAAAAAGAAAGTCTGATCTGAAGGATCGTGCACCGTGATATTCTAGATTTAGATGCTAAAGGTAATCCTAAAAAAAATATCTTGGCTAAAGAAAATGAATATATTTCCGAACCTATTGCAGCAGCGATAGAAAAGGTTTATGCTAAATATAAAAAACCTATTGCAGTAAAACCTTATTTTACTGGAGAGGTAGAATATATTTCTCCTGAAATGGATGAAAAGGTGGTGATTGGAGATGCAACAACTCCGATTGATTCACATAATAATATCTTGTCTTCTAGAGTAGCAGCGAGGCATTTCAATGATATGGAAGTTTTTCACGTCAATGATGTGACTCATATGGACGTAAATCTTTCTCAGATTTTTTCTCCAAATACTTCGTTGATTCCTTTTGTGGATCATAATGATGCGGTGCGTGCTTCAGTAGCTACCAACCAGCAAAGACAAGCACTTCCTTTGCTCAAAAATGATACTCCATTAGTTGGAACAGGTCTAGAAAAAGCTGTAGTAGAGATGACTCATGCAGTGATTAAAGCAGAAGGTAAAGGAGAAGTAGTCTATGTAGATGCAGGAATGGTAAAAGTGAAATATACTGATGGTATCAAACAATATCCTCTTGCAAATTTTTTGAGGTCCAACCAAAAAACTTCAATCACTCAGGTTCCTTATGTTGCTTTAGGGCAAAAGGTAGAAAAAGGAGATATTTTAGCAGAAGGACCTTGTGCTATTGATGGAGAAATGGCTCTTGGTAAAACATTAAGAATTGCTTTTATGCCATGGAAAGGCTACAATTATGAGGATGCGATAGTGATTTCTGAGAGAGTAGTCAAAGAAGATGAACTCACCTCTATTACGATTGAAGAGTATGAAATTGAGGTAGCTGAGACCAAACTCGGCCCTGAAGAAACTACCAATGATATCCCAGGAGTAGCAATGGCAAAGCTCAATAATTTGGATGAGGATGGAATTATTAGAGTTGGATCTTTGGTAAAATGAGGAGATTTATTGATTGGTAAAATTACTCCAAAAGGAGAGGGTGAACTTACTCCAGAAGAAAAATTGATCCAAGCAATTTTTGGAGACAAATCAAAAAATGTAAAAGATACTTCACTCTACCTTCCTTCTGGAAGTGAAGGAAAGGTTGTTGATGTGGTGATCCTTGATTCCAAAAAAGGAGACAACCTGATGGCTGGAGTGAGAAAAAAAATTAAAGTCTATGTCGCTTCTACGAGAAAAATTGAAGTAGGAGACAAATTAGCTGGAAAACATGGAAATAAGGGAATTGTAGCAGTAGTTGTTCCAGAAGAAGATATGCCTTATTCAGAAGATGGAAGACCAGTAGATATTATTCTCAATTCTTTGGGGGTAATCTCTCGTATGAATCTTGGTCAGCTTTTTGAATCCCAGCTAGGATTGATAGCTCATGAATTAGGAGTAAAGTTTGCGGTACCAATCTTTAGTGAATTTGGGGTGAATGAACTGGTGGATCTTGCAGAGAGAGTTGGACTCAAGGATAAATTGAGCGTGACTTTGTATGATGGAGAGACTGGTGAAGCGTATGATGAAAAAGTAACGGTTGGATATATGCATCTTTTGAAACTCGTACATATGGTAGAGGATAAAATTCATGCCAGATCTGTGGGACCTTACTCTCTGATCACTCAGCAACCGCTAGGAGGAAAGGTGAGAAAAGGAGGGCAGAGATTTGGAGAGATGGAGGTGTGGGCACTAGAAGCATATTCAGCAGTCTATACTTTACAAGAAATGTTGACCGTAAAGTCTGATGATGTGATCGGTAGAAATAAACTCTATGAAGCAATTATCAAATCACAAAAACCAAAAATCTGATGATTACCAGAATCCTTTCATCTATTGACCTATCTTTTCAAAGGATTGTCCCAAAATATTGTGGCTTTGACCGCAGATGAGATGGAACAGGTCTATGAAGAGAGAATGGAAAAAATCAAAGCATTAGGACTTTCTGGAATTATGATGTCTACGAATGAAGTAGAGATCGAAGAAGTACTTGATACTGAAGCACAGGATAAGGGAGAAATCATGGGTTCTGTGATAGAAGATCTAGAAGATTTCTGACAGATGGATTAGTTTTTATGTACTTGGCAAAAACTTTAATTTTACTTTATATAAAAGGCTAGTGATGGATAAAAAAAAATTTGATGGGTTGATGGTAACCCTGGCTTCAGTAGATGAAATCAATAATCGATCTCATGGAGTAGTGGACAATCCTGATACTGTAAACTATAGGACAGGAAAACCCAAACAAGGAGGACTTTTCTGTGAGGCAATTTTTGGTCCTGTGAAAAACTTTGAATGTAGCTGTGGTAAATACAAGGGACTCAGATATAAAGGAATCGTTTGTGAGAGATGTGGAGTAGAGGTAGCAAGCTCTAGACAAAGGAGAGTGAGAATGGGACATGTTGAATTAGCCTCTCCAGTAGTGCATGCTTGGTATAAAAATAGTCCTTCAGGAGGAATACATCAGTTGCTCCAACTTTCTTCCAATGAAATAGATAAGATTTTGGCTTATGTAAAATATGCGGTAGTAAAAGATGTGGATGAATCTACCAAAGAAAAACTTAAAGAAAGATTAGAAAAAGACTATCAAGCAAGTCTCAGAGAGCTCGAAGAACTCTACAAAGAAGAGTTAGCAACTCATGCTGAGAAAAAAAAGCAAAATGATATCACCAAATTATATGAAGAAAATAAACTTTCACTAGAATCAGAATTTAGCAGGATTAAATCAATCCTTTCTGATCTGAAATTTTCTTCTACGATTTTGGAGTCAGATTATAGGAATATTTTCTCCAACTTTCCAGAGATTCCTCTTGCTGCTGGACCAGAAGGGGTTCTCAAAATGCTACAAAATATTGATGTAGAAAAAGAGATCAAAGAAAAAGTGAGAGAATATCCTACTATTAGATCTGCTGATCAAAGAAAAAAAAGTATGAATCTAATCAAGCTTTTGATCAACCTCTATGTTTCAGGAGTGAGACCAGAAAATATGATTGTGAGAAAATTGCCGGTAATTCCTCCTGATTTGAGACCAGTAGTACAGCTTGATGGAGGAAGGTTTGCTTCTTCTGATGTGAACCTCTTCTACAGAAGGGTACTGATGAGGAATATCAGACTCAAAAAAATGATTCAAGTGGGGATGCCGGATGTGGTAAAGAAGAATGAAATCAGACTTCTTCAAGAATCAGTAAATAATCTCCTCGTAGGAGAGAAAAACTCTTCAGGAAGAGGAGGAGCTGGAGTAAAGGTTTTCAAATCGCTTTCTGATATGCTCTCTGGAAAAGAAGGAGTTTTTAGAAAAAATCTACTTGGAAAGAGAGTGGATTATTCTGGTAGATCGATTATTACGGTAGGACCTGATCTCAAACTTGATGAGTGTGGATTACCTATTGATATTGCAGTAAAAATGTTTACTCCCTTTATCATTGGAAAGTTGATTGATAAAAAGATCGCTTATACTCCCAAACAAGCAGAAAAACTGATTAGAGAAGAGGATCCGATTGCATTGAGATTTCTAGAAGAGGTGATCAAAGATAAATATGTGTTGCTCAATCGTGCTCCAACACTTCATAGGCTTTCTATTGAGGCCTTCAAGATCAAATTGATGCCAGGGAAAACAATTAGAATTCATCCTCTTGTTTGTCCTGCATTTAATGCGGACTTTGATGGAGATCAGATGGCGGTACATCTTCCAATTTCTGATGAAGCACAAAGAGAGGCTAAAGAATTGATCGCTTCTGATAAAAATATTATCAAACCAGGATCTGGAGAACCAACTATTACTCATTCGCAAGATATGGTACTTGGGGTTTATTTCTTGACAGACTTTTTTGATAAGAGATATCCAGACTATAATACAGAAGCAGAACGAAAAGAAAAGATTCTTCCTGTAGCGAGATTCGCTAGTATCAAAGAAGTACTAGATGCTTATAGCAATAAACAAATCCAGCTCAAAGATAAAATCATCGTTCTGGATCAAGGAAATATCATTGAGACTACTACTGGTAGAGTAATATTCAACTCAGCATTGCCAATAAAATATCCTTTTCTTAATCAAAAAATGGGAAATAGAGATCTCAAAAAACTTTTGAGTCAGATTTTTGATGAGTATGATATGGAGACTACGGTAAAAGTTGCTGATGCAATCAAAGATCTTGGATTCAAATATTCTACTATAGCGGCAACTTCTATTAATGTTTTGGATATGAAAATCCCTAAAGAAAAAGAAGCAATCCTCAAATCTGGGGATCTCAAAAATAATGAAGTATTGAAATTTTACTATAAAGGATTTTTATCAGAAAAAGAGAAACATAGATTGGTAGTAGAAATCTGGACTAATATCAAAAAAGAAGTAGAAAACAACCTTAAACCAATTATCGGACCAGGAAATAATCTCTATACGATGATTGACTCTGGAGCGAGAGGGTCTCAGACCCACCTTACTCAGATTTGTGGGATGAAGGGACTAGTAGTAAACCCTCAGGGGGAGGTAATTGAACTACCGATTAAAACTAGTTTTGTGGAAGGATTGAAACCGATTGAATACTTTATTTCTGCCCATGCAGGGAGAAAGGGTAAAGCCGACACTGCATTGAGGACAGCAGAATCTGGATATTTGACGAGAAAACTTTGTGACGCTTCTCAGGAAGCGATCGTGAGAACCGATGATTGTGGGACTACAGAATATATCGCTTATTCCAAAGAAGAGGCAGAGATCAAAGGAGAAAAGTTTGCAAACCTAATTTATGGAAGGACTGCAGCAGAAGATATTGTAGATGAAAAGTGAATTATTTTGGTAAAATCTGGAGAGATGATCAGTAAAGCAATGGTTGGAGTAATTGTTGCTTCTGAGGAAATCTCTAGAGTAGCGGTGAGAAGTCCTTTGACTTGTTATTCTAGTAGAGGAGTATGTCAAAAATGTTATGGAATGGATCTCTCTACCAGAGAAGAAATTGCAATTGGAGTACCTGTTGGAGTGATCGCAGCTCAATCTATTGGAGAGCCATCCACTCAGTTGACACTCAATACCTTTCATGGAGGAGGAGTTGCTGGAGGAGAAGATATGGCTACTGGTATCGATAGAGTAAAACAACTTTTTGAAGTAAGAATACCTAAAAATCCTGCTGGAATCGCTCCTTTTGATGGTACTTTGGACTTTGAAGAGACTCCTGAGGGAGGAAGGTTTGGTAGACTCAAGATCATCTCTGAGATGCAAAAAAGATCTTATCTCCTCAAAGAAGACTATATTTTGACGGTAAAAGAGGGAGAATCACTAGAAAAAGGGGCTGTCTATGCTTCTAAAGGAGCGAGCAAGCTCAAAACCAAAGAAGCTGGAATGGTACTTGAAACTCATTCAGATTATATTATTTTAGGAGTACAAGAGGTGTATAGTAAATCTCTTGTGGGACTTTCTCCGAGAAAAACAAAAGTTGGTGAAAAGGTTTATAAAGGAGAGATATTGACTAGTGGAGCACTTAATATTATGGAATACAAACAAATCGTGGGAGATCTCCAAGCACAAAGATATATTATCTCAGAAGCCAAAAAAGTCTATGCTTCTCAGGGACAAGATCTCAATGACAAGCATATCGAAGTAGTAGTGAAACAACTCTTCTCAAAAGTCTTTATCGAAGATGGAGGAGATTCTGCATTTATCCCTGGTACTTATATCAAATACGAGGACTTTGTTTTGGAAAATAATAGACTTGTTTCTGAAAATAAAACTCCAGCAAAAGGACAGAGGATGGCACTTGGATTGACGACAATTGCAAAAGAAACTGACTCATGGATGTCTGCTGCATCATTTCAGGAGACGATCAGAGTGATGGTGGGAGCTTCTCTGAGAGGAGCAATCGATGACCTTTCTGATCTCAAAGCAAATGTGATCATTGGTAGATTACTTCCAGTGGGACAAAACTATAGAAATATGCACGGATTCTAAATCATTTTTTTGAATCTATAAATAATAAAAGATCCTCCTGGTTTGGGGGATTTTTTTATAAAAAAAAGGTCAAAATTTGCATTAAAATGACTTTTGTACTATAATTAACTTAATCTCTCATTTAATAAAAATTTTATTTTAAAGTAATAAAATGATTCATTTAAGAAATTGAGACTCCATGAAGTCAGAAACTTTAACAAACAAAGCTAATACAGTGCCTTCAAACTGAACTCCAAATTTAGATATTGCACATGTCTTGAGGAATAATCCTAATTTAACGCAAAATTAGTTAATACAAGAGATGGAGGAGTATGCAGAAAAAAATAGAGTACCTACCATTAAAAAAGATGCTCTTGAGTTTATATTAAAAATTATCAAAAAAGAAAGGGTAAAAAACATTTTAGAAATTGGTAGTGCAATTGGTTATTCTGCTATACGTATGGCTTTGGAAGATGAAAAAATTAAGATAACTACAATAGAAAGAGATGCAGAAAGATATCAAGAGTGTTTGAGTAATATAGAAAAATTTGGATTAGATGGTAGAATTACAGTTATTAATCAAGATGCCTTTGATTTTAATGTCTCAGAAAATCAAAAATATGACTTTATTTTTATTGATGCAGCTAAGGCCCAGAATATTTGATTTTTTGAAAAATATGCACTTTTTTTGTCAGAAAATGGAGTAATTATTACAGACAATGTAAATTTCCAGAATTTTTTCCAAAATCTAGAAAATATACCCAAAAGGTTTAAGAAACTTGTAGAGAAGATAGAGCTTTATAAAGATTTTTTAAAAACCCATAAAGGATTTATTACTGAATTTTCTACCATTGGAGATGGTTTAGCTATTTCAAAAAGAATAAATAAGTCAATTTCTTAAATCCCTTCTTCTTGCTCCAAAAAATATTGGAAAACTTCTAAGGTTGCACGGGCATCACTCATTGCTCTATGGGCCTGAGAATTTTCTACTCCTAGATATTCACAGACCGTACCAAGTTTTTTATTTGGTAGGGTGGAGAGATATCTTCTTGCTAATTTCATTGTGCAGATCGTTTCATTGCTGAGATATTCTTGGAAACTAAGATAGTGATAGTGATTGAGGAATCTGAAATCAAAGCTCACATTGTGTCCCACAATGATATCTTCTTGTAAAAAATCTTGAAATAAAGGCATAACTTCTTGAATAAAGGGAGCATCTGCCACCATAGCATTGGTGATTCCAGTCAGTCTTGTGATCCCAGCAGAGATAGGTCTCTGAGGATTGATCAGGGTATGAAAAGTATCCAAAATCTGATTCCCATCAAATTTGATTGCAGCGATTTCTGTGATAGCTGATTGGTGAGGATGAAGTCCTGTAGTTTCAAGATCCAGTACGACATAGTTTGTAGATTGATTTTTTGGGTACATTTTTGATGAACAAAATAGAGAATAGATGAAAAAAATCTATCCCAAGAGCTGGGATAGTTTTTGATAGATTTCTAGGCCTTCAAATCCTGCTTGCTGATATTGATAATCTTCCAATAAGGTGGAGAGCTGATCGTAGCTAGGACTGAGTGCGGTAAAAGAGCAATTAGTGTCCAAATATTCTGCTGCCAATAGTTTCGCAGACTGAGGAGTCTGATCTGAGACGAGTAGCAGATTTTTGGATTGTTTGAGGGAGCGCTGGATTTTTTCTTGGATTTGTTCTTTTTCAAAAATATCAACGACGAAAATATCCCGATTTTTTTCCTCTTCTTCAGCCAAAGCTTGAACAGTGACTGCCTGAGCAAAGAGTTCCCCAGTAAAAATGATGGTTACTTGAGCTCTCGTTTGTTCTTTGAGAGGAAGGAGGTAGTGATTTCCTACGAGTTTCTGTTCGATAAATCCGATTTCTTCCATCTCATCGCTTTCGTTCCATTGGTATTTGTTGAGTGCAAGGTAATTGTTGCAGAGTCTGAGGTATTTTTGTTTGCTATCTTTTTTGAGGGCATAGACAAAAGCTTCTTCATCAGAAGGAAAAAAAACTAGAGGAGTCAGATTATTTTCCTTTAAAATAGAGAGATCGTCAAGTTCTGGAGCATGTTTTTTGCCAAAACTCCCAATCCCAGTAAAACAGTTGATAAAAGTATAGCTTTCCAATTCTTTTAAAATAGGAATCCATTGTTCTACCCCTAGATGAGTGCTCATGATCAGAATTTCTTCTTGCGGATTTTTTAGTTCTTTTAGTATTTCTTTTAAAGAAGTTGAGCTATTGAGTTGGAGATATTTGATATTTCATGATGAGATTTTTTCTCCTTCAATGGGAAAATCTGAGATGAGTAATTTGCGATTCTTTAGTTCACTCAGGTAATGAGTAATTCATCCATTTGCGATAACTTGAGAGAGATTGATCATAGTAGTTTTGAGGCTATAGTAGATAAATTATTTTTTAGAGATCATAAGTGATGAGGTATTGTGCTAGAGATTTGAATACTTTTGCAGAAGTCCATCCTCACCATTGATTGGTTCTAGGACGACGAGCCCAGATGACGATAATATATTTAGGATCATCAACATCGATAATTCCAGAGAAAGTAGCATTAGTCCATCAATTTCCTCCTTGATATCTTCCTTTGTAAGAGATTTGTGCAGTTCCACTTTTCCCTCCTAAGGCATAACCAGAAATACTGGCATTATTTGCTATTTCTGGATTTTCTGACAATACATCTAAGAGTGCATCTCTAATTACACTAGAAGTTTCAGGTTTAAACACTTGTCTAGTAACTTGTTGAAGAAATTTTTCTTGATTCTCATTTCCTTTTTTCTTTTCTATGATTTTATGGATAATGGTGGGTTGAATATAGTATCCTCCATTGACAACTGCAGCATAACCAGCGGCAAGCTGAATCTGAGTGGTGGTCAATCCTTGTCCAAAAGCATTATTCAAAAATCTGGTAAAGGAGACAATATTTACATCATCTACAAATCAGGCTTTTTCTCCTGCTAATTGAATATCGCTGAGTTTTCCAAATCCTAATTTATCCAGATAATTAAAAAAAGCATATTTCCCTACTTTCTGGACAATTCTCACCATTCCTACATTACAAGAATAGACAAAAGATCTGAGAAAACTATTGAGTCCAATACAGTTTTTATTATCAGCATTGCTAATAGTTCTATCTCCCACTTTTACAAATCCTTCATCCTGATAGGTTTCATTCATGCTGATTTCATCAGAGTCTATCCCCATTGCCATAGTAAATGCTTTAAAAGTACTTCCTGGCTCAAAAGGAGAGCTAATATTTTTATCTACAAAAACCTGAGATCCATAGATATTTTTTGCAAGATATTTTTTGATTTCAGTATTTTCTCTCTCAGTACTGGTAAGTAGGAGGTATTCTCCTCCAGAAAACTGGTAGAGAGGCACATCAACATAGGAAGAATTATCTAGTACGTAGGCCTCTTCTATCCCTAGTGGTTTAAGGGTATAGGCTTCATTATAATCGTTGGGATCAAAATTGGGAACTCCAACAGAAGCTTTGATTGAACCATCTTTTACATCCATTACCAAAATATTAAGATGGTCAGCTTTAAAAATATCTAAATATTCATGAGCTAGTTTTTCAGCTTCTCTTTGTAGTCCAATATCAATAGTTAGATAGATATCATCTCCATCAATAGGATCTGAGATTTCAAATTCATTGGCTCCCACATTTCCCATCCAAGAAGAAGTTCTTCCTTTGATTTCTCATGCGATTCCTTTGAGGCTATTGTTGAAATATTCTTCGATCCCATAATAAGCAATTCCTTTACCGTCGACATACCCCAAAATATTAGACATAAAACTTCCATAGGGATAATATCTGGTGATATAGGATTCTAAAATCACTCCATAGAGAAGAGGAGTTCTCACTGGTCTATCTTTAGTCTTTTCTGAGAGGTCAAATTGATATTCTTGTTTGAGATCTTTGATTTTTTGAGCAAGAGCAGGATTGAGTCCAGAGACCAATTTGATATATCTCCATTCTTGGACACTAAAGAGTTTGTCAAAACTTTTGCCAATGGGATATCCTCGTTTTTGTAATAAAGATTTAACCATCTCACTAGCAACCCTTTCATTTCCAACTCTTCTAGGCCGGATATAAACATAATTATCCTTTTCTATACTAATGTAAGGAAGTCTGAGTTCTGCAAGCTCTTGTAAAAAGAGTGGTTCAGTAAAGTATCCCAGATAGTTTGTTTCTTTTTCTCCTATTTTTATTTTATTATCAAGTCTTTGAGTAATGAGATTGATCGATTGTTCTCTACTAAAGTTTGTTATAATATCATCATATTTTTGATTAAATCAGCTAAAATCAAAACTATCATATTCTGGAGAGTATTCACCACTCCCATAGTAAAAAAAGTCTGGTTTTTTCGGTAAAAGTTCTACTCCAGCAAAGAGTTCGGTATTTCTCACACATTCAGCTTTGTTTACCTCTTTCATGCCGTTGAGGTGGCAGAGATGTTCATAAATCACTGGAGCTATAACCTCAATCAAGCGTCCTTTCATCGAAACATTGTTAGGATAATTTCAGATTTCTTTGGGATCTAGTGCAAGGTCATAGAGAGGAATATTTTCTGTCAGCTGAATTGGATGTCCTCCCTTATCGAGTACAAAAATATTTCCTCTTTCTGCTTGGAGAGAGGATTCTCTATAGTGCTGATTACTTAGTGTCTCATTGTATTTTTGGTGCTTGAGCACTTGGATATCAAAAAGTCTGATCAACACAATGATAAACAAGAATGAAAAGAAGTAAATCAGCCCAAGTTCTTTCCTTTGAGAAATTTTTTTTACTAGAGGAATTTCTTGAATAAAAAAATGAATCTGAGACCACATTCAGTCTTTGGAATTATTTTTTGAAAAATGGCTACGAGGAGTAAAAGGATTCATTTATTTGCTATAGAAGGTTTTGGTATTAAAAAGGGTTTGAAGAGTATAGCTAAAGCTAGCAATATTTGCTCCAGTGATCCCTCCAGCTAGTTTATTCCCCCAAATATGAGGTGTGAGACTAGTAGAAAGTGATAATTTGATATAAGGATTAATTTGCATATATTCCTCTGCTCGAGCATATTCAGGTTTTTTGATAGGGACAATTTTGATATTTCGTGCATCAATAGAGATATTATCATTTAATAAATTGGCTCGCCCATCATCATAGTCAGCAGGTAAATGGTATCATCAATAGAGAGTAGTATCTACAGCTGCCCCATTACATACAAACCCTTCTGCATAATCACAAGCCCAAGTATCAATTTTTCCATCAAAAATTCCGTGTGCTTCAGTATTAGCAAAATCAAAATTATGATAACTTCCTGCATCAAAACCTCTGAGTTTAAGAATTTGGAGTGTATATTGATCTCTCATATTTCATAGACTATCAGCTCTTTTTGCTACAAATTTTCTCCTAATTAGGATTCTTTTAGTTTGATCAGAGGAGATGAGATAGAGCTCTTGGGTATTATTAGGATCTCCTATAGCGATTGGACCAGTTCAAAGATCTCTATCATCTGAGTCTCCAACTTCAGGAAATCCAATTAATCATGGGATATAGCTATTATCTGTATCTATCCCTACATTCCAAAAACTTTGCTGATATTGACCATAAGATTGTATTCATTTTTTATTTCCTTCTTTGCAGACATCTAAGTTATTTGGATGGTTATTGGCATCTGAACAAAAATAAATTTTATTGATATTTGGTTTAGTAACATCCCAACTATTTCTATTTCCATAATAGGTATTATCTGTGCAGTGTCCTGTTCATATCTCAATATTCCGAGAGAATAAAGTATTATTTCCTCCTACACATCCCACTTGTTTTCTGTTGAAATACTCTTCATAATCAATCTCATACCCTTGGATAATCAGATTTAATTTTTCTATTACTCCATTGGTTTGTTCAATGAGAGTCATCTTTGCATCATTTTGATTTTTGACTCTCGGCATTGTTGTGAGGATAGTGAAAAGGATGGTCATGATCAAACTAGCGATGATGATCACCAAAAGCAACTCTACAAGGGTAAAAGCTTTCTTTTTTATCATTAAAAAGATATGCTAGAGATTTAAAAGTTGGATTGTGAGATCTTAGATTTGTGCGATTTTTTGATTTACTTTATTTCTGGTAGCAGGACCAAATCGTCCATAGCCAGATTTATCTTTTTCTAGTCCAGTCAGGATTCCTTCTTTGAGCTGAAACTGATAAACTGCATTAATGGTAGTTTGATCATAGATGCCATTGATTTCTCCTAGATAGTAGCCCCAGTTTTTGAGATAATTTTGCAAAATCTTGATCTGTTCATGATAGCTATTTTTGTTGAATGCTTGGTTAAATATTATGGTTGTCAAAGGATCTTGGTTAGTACCTTGAACTACTTGATTCTGAGTTTCTTGTTTAAGAATGTTTTCAAAGGATTGGAGTAGGGTATTGGACTGTTTTTTGATGGCTTTTTGATACTCAGCCAGTACAGGATCTACAAAAATCTGAAAAGAGATTTCTTTTTCTGCCGCTTTCTGAGTAAAGGCATTCAATCCTTTGCTGAGAGTAGCTGCAACTGTATCAGTACTTTTGAGGGTCAGATTGAGATCTTTTTTGCTGACAAGTAATTTTTGACAGTCTAGAGTCAGTTTATCCGTTTTATAAAAATTTTCCTGGAGATAGCTTTCTTTTTCCAAGAGATCTAGGTAGTCTTTGTAGGAAAAAATAATGCTAAAAAACTGATATCCCAAGATTTCTGCTTGTTTGTCAAAATTGGTCTGGATTCTAGTTTTTTCTTCCAAGATCCTCGTTTTGAGGATAGGGTCAAGGTTTGGGTTTGCTGAAAAATATTTTTCCCAGCTATTTTCGATGAGTTGTTGAAAGGATTTTTGTTCTTTTTCTGTGGCAGATTGGATGCTTGGAAGTAATTTAGAACTTTTGGCTAACAAGACTTCAAAATCATGAAATGATTCTTTGGCTTGCTCTATTGAATGTTCAAATGCAAAGATTGCATCCATTTTGGTTGCTAAACTATTGAGGAGCTCTTGGTTATTTTCTACATATTTAAGAAAATCTTGGATAATTGCTTTGATTTCTGTTTGATAGGATTTTTGTCGATTATTAAGTGCTTTTTCATGATCGAGAGAAAAATTTTGGATCTGATCTTGGAGAGATCTAGGATCTTGGATGAGCTGGTATTCTAATCTCTGGATATCAGCATTGAGTTGAATGTATTGGTCTAAAATTTCATTCCTTTTTTGTTTGATCATACTTTCTAGGTCATATTTTTCGGATTGATCTTCAAAGACTCCGAGGCAAGTAGTAGCTTTGAAGAGTGTGATATCTTGGATTTTGGACATTTCTCCGATCTCTTTTTCCAAAGCATTTTTTGTCTGGCTCAAGAGTTGGAGAGACTCATTTCTTTTGTTTTCTAGATTTTCTCTGAGAGTTTTGATCTCTCAGCTACTAACAGTAGTTTTGTCGTTGGCAAAGCTAGGATTTATGAGGAGTAGAGATCCTAGGAGAGCTAGGAAACTTCAAAAGAAGATTTTTTGCATGAGGATGGGCAGAAAATATAAAAAATAACTGATCCTATCTGATTAGGAAAATTGTAAATTTTTGGATAAGAAATGCAAGTTTTATTGCTCCAAAATCTCTCCATAGAGTTTGAAAACTTTCCCTTCAATAATTTTGACAGGGACAAAATCTCAGACTTGATATTTTGGGTTAGCATTACCTGTTGCGATGATGACTTGTTTCATATCTTCACTATAGCCAAAAAGCTCGCCTTCTGTAGAAATTTCGTTGATCAAAACAGTTTTGTGGTTTCAGACTTCTTTGAGATTATTGGCAGTAGAGATGCGATGAAGTAGTTTATTTAATTTACTCCATCTTTGATGCTTAGTCTGATAAGGGATATCATCAGGATAATTTTTGTCTGCATAAGTTCCTGGACGGTTAGAATAAATTCCCATATAGATCATATCAAATGCTCCATATTCTGCGAGTTTGAGTGTTTCCTCAAAATCTGCTTCCGTCTCTCCAGGGAATCCTAAAATGATATCTGTTGTGATCGAAATTGGTCTCTGTAGTGCACGGATGTTATCGATAAATTGATAACAAGCTGCCGCATCATAGCCACGAAACATTTTTTTTAATATCGCGGCAGAACCTGACTGGAGGGGAATATGGATATGAGGGCAGAGTTTAGGATGCTTCTCGTGGAGCTGGAGTAGTTTTTCTGAATAAAAACTTGGGAATGGAGAAGTATATCTCAGCCATTCCAGTCCTTCCAAGTCCAAAACTGCTTCCAAAATGTCTATAAATTTTGGATGTTTATTGACGATTTGTCCCAGGAGTACAATTTCTTTAACTCCATTGGCAAGATGTTTTTTTGCTTCAGCAACAATTTCTTCTAAATCCCTTCGCTTCTCTAGTCCTCTAGCATAGGGGACAATACAGTAAGCACAAAATTGGTTGCATCCTGTAGCAATCGGAATGTAGGCAGTTTTCTCATGAGTATTCATACTAGAATTGACTCCTTCTGGGATGATACTATTATACTCATTTATGATTTCTTGGTCATATTGGATATTTTGGTAACCAATCTTTTGGAGGATGAGAGGCAAAAATCCTGTATCATCAATCCTAAAAAAGAGCTCAATATTTGGCCATTTTTGGATCAAATTGTAATAGAGGGGATTGAAGGCATGATTGATTCCAATGATCTCTGATTCGGTATGTTGGACTTCTTGGTTGATTTCTTCACTGGTGAGTCAGAGGATGAGAGGATCCAATGCTTTGATATTCCCTCCAAAATTTCCTACTTTGAGACGATCCGGGAGCTGAGACTGAGGGTTGAGTTTTTGGTTTCTCATCCCATGCTGGATCAT
>CAYTFB010000005.1:3824-23737 GCA_964437055.1 uncultured Candidatus Peribacteria bacterium | reverse complement strand
TACTTCTGCATATTCATGATCTGCATTGATAAACAGATACTTATGCCTCATCTCAGGAGATTTATTTTTATTGATAATCAAGACACTGGCAGGAATCCCTGTTCCATAGAAAAGCTTATCAGGCAATCCAATCACTGCTTCCAAAATATCTTTGTCTTGAGTTAGGAGTTTTCTATATTCTTTCTCCTCCCCTCATCTAAACAAAACACCATGAGGCATCACACAAGCAAGTTTTCCTTGAGGTTTCAGTGAAGCGACCATATGCTGAAAAAACATAAAATCAGCCTTCTTTTTCTCAGGAGTGAAAACATCAAATCTTTCAGGATATTTTAACTCTGCTTTGGTGTAATTTTGAGAAAATGGAGGATTAGCGAGGATCCTGTCAAAACTTTCGATACTGTCTCATGACAAGAGTTTGGGATCTGCAAGGGTATCTCCGTGTTCTAGTTTCGCATCCACAACATCATGTAAAATCATATTCATTTTGGAGATGGCTCGTGTTGTTCCATTAGCTTCTTGCCCATTAAGTTCTAGATTTTCACTATCTTGTCCTTGTTCTTCTACATATTGCTTTGCTTGGATAAGAAATCATCATGAACCTACTGTAGGATCATAGATCTTCATTCACTCTTGAGGCTGTATCAGCTCAACCAATAGTCTTACTACAGTCGCAGGAGTATAGAACTCTCCTCACTTCTTTCCAGCACTATCTGCAAAATATTTTAAAAGATACTCATAGGCAGCTCAGAGCAGATCTGGAAACTCAAAATCATCATTTCTCAGTCTATATATAGAGAAGTGCAACAAAAGATCCGCAAGTTTTCTATCTGATACACTACTTTTTCCTTTCTTTACATTAAAGTCGATATGCTTGAGGACTCCATCCAATGCTTCAGGATTGCTATCCTCTAAAGCTTCTAAAGCTTTATTGAGTGTTGTCCCAATCCCTTTTTTTTCATCTTTTAGGTTTTTCCATCTTGCCTCTTGAGGTACAAAATAGGTATAATTGAGAGCATCTTCTGCTGCATCAATTCATTGTTCTGCAAGAACCTTCTCATACTGTTCATCAAATTGATCAGAGATTCTTTTGAGAAATAGGACTCAGAAAATAAATTCTTTAAATTCAGAGGCATCCATAGATCCCCTTAGTCCATCACAGGCTGATAAAAGATGACTTTCCAGTTGAGAAAGGGTAAGTTTTGACATAATCATTTAAAGTACTGATTAAAGTAGTTATTATAAGTGTATAATAATTTGAGCAATCTATGCAATCCAAATTAAATATCTTAATGCAATTTCTCCTCTAAAGAGGAGATCCCCCCCCCCCTTTCCTCAGTCTGCTAAAACTCTTCTTCCACATAGATCCTTCTTCCTTGCTTTAGAGGCACTTCTTTCAGATAAATGTTTAGATAAATATCGTGCAATATTCCTACCTGATATCAATCCAGCATCTGAGGGAATGAGCAGAGTGAAAAGCCTCGAAAGGATTTCTCTATACTAATCTTTTTCCCATTTTTAATATGATAATAATGCTTGTTTGTACTCTTGGGTGGGAATAGCATACTTGTGATTAGTCGAAAGAGATAGATTACAACAATCCATCTGATCCACTTAGATATGAATAGCAAGGGAAGAACTGGAATCAATATCCAAATCTCAATAAACCACCTAAAATAGAATAGCCCTAAAACTTCTTGAGCTTTTTTTAGCTTTTCAAACATTTTTGTATATACTTAAAGAGTAAAGAATTGTTTATTTAAGACTCTCTAGATTTCCTCCCCACATAAAGCTCCCCTAGAGAGTCGTTTGGTAAGGTATCTATTAGATTCTCTTAATCCAGTCAATAGTAGAGAATCTGAGTCTAAAGTCAGTTTTATTCCTTTTTTTGTATGTTTATTATGACTGAAACACTAGAAAAGCAGGAAATAGGTCTTAAGGAAAATGAAACAGAGTATATTATCTATTGTAGAAAATCTACGGACTCCTCATCTAAACAACAAGAACAATCTATTCCTGACCAAATAAAGGCTTGTGTAGAGTATGCTGAGAATAAATGACTCAAGCTAGCAGATAGACCAACATGGGAAGGATCTGAGGTGTTTTTCAAAGGTGATCTCAGATTTGATGCTGATTATAAATGGGCTTATGAGGATCATGACAAAAAGTTTATCATCAAAGAACAGGCATCTGCTAGAACCCCAGGGAAGAGAGCTAAACGGAAAGCTTTGATTAGTTATATTAGAAAAAATTATAAAGAAGGAAATAAAAAGAAGCTATGAATCATTAGCTATGCTCCTGATAGGCAAGCCAGAAACATGAGAGAAGGAGGTGATTTGATTAGCTTAGTGGATGAAGAGAAAGTAGAGCTACACTATACCAGCTTTTACTTTGATGGTAGTAATTCTGGGAAATTACTTCTTGGGATACTATTTGCTATAGGGAAATGGTATGCAGACAATCTTTCAGCTTTGATTCATAGATGAAATGAATTCAAAAGAAGAAGAGTTGGAGATTTGAAGTTCAAGCCAGGATATCTTAAAGATGATAATGGAAGTTTTTATCCAGACCCCGATACTTTCCTGATAATAAGGAAAGCTTTTGATTTGAAAATTAGTGGGGGAAAGTCTGATCTTTATATTGCTGATATGATTAATAGAGAAGGGTATCAAAGAGTTACCAAAACAAAGAAAGTTTACAAGATGAATAAAGATGCCCTTAGAAGGATGCGAATAGATCCTTTTTATTGTTGATTTGTATATTTAGATAATGAAGATGGAGAACAAGAAGAAGTAAAGATGAGTAGTTTAAATCCTGAACACCAGACTATGATCTCTAGGGAAGAACATGAGATTTTAGTAGAGCTTTATGAAGGCAAAGATCGTAAAAGAATTGTTAGTCTCGGAAAGGAGGAATTCGCTACTCTTAGACCAATACCTAATCATCTCATAGAGGATAATCAGTGAAATCCTTTAAGTTTTTATATTACTAAGAAGAACCAACTACCCAAAGATTTTAATGATTTATCTGATATAGATAAAGCTCTCAAACTAAAGAATAGAATCAGATATCGCTCTTCTAAAAGTAAACTTGATATCAAATATGCTGATATTGAGTTAGCAATCCTCTCAGAACTGAGAAAATTAACTTTTACCAAAGCAGATTATAATGAGATTATTGAATATGCAACTAATGTAGTAAATGAAAAAAATAAAGAAAGGGATCAAGAGATTGCAAGACTTGATAGAGTCAACGAAAATTATGAAAGATCCATAACACAATACATTCTTAGACAAGCTACATTAGATAACACCTCAGAGGAATACAAAACTCTTGATAAAGAAATAAATCTAAACCGTGATTTCATAAAACACAATGAAAAAGAAATAGAAAGACTTAAAACTAAAGACAAACAAGAGGTTAAAGAATTTGAGTCTCTACTAGCATTATCTAAAAATGCTCCAAATATTTATAAAATGGCAACTTTGGAACAAAAATCTAAGATTATAGAACTTTTATTTTCTAAAGTTGTCATTCATCCCAAAGTAGGAAAAGAATATCAAGTAGACTTTCATTACAATCCAAATGTTGAGCAGATGTTTAAAAGGAAGAAAACCTCTCCTGATAAACAATAATCAGACTTTTTTCTTTTTTTTTAAAGAACTATCGAGAGTTAGTTCTTTTTTTTATACTATTTTAGTGGAGAATATAGTCCTAAACTAGCATATTCACTTGCAAAGAGATCTAATAAAGTTATAGATAAGTTGAGTTTATATCAGTATATATAAATTCTCATTATGAATAAAATAGAGTATGCGATTTATTGTAGAAAATCTACGGACGAATCTTCTGGTCAACAGACTCAGTCTATCCCAGATCAGATTATGAAGTGTGTAGAATATGCAGAAAACAATGAACTCACTATCATGGAGAAACCTGCAAATTTTTTGGATTTTGAAACAGTACATGATATTGTGAAGGAAGATAATGATAAAGATAGAGACAATAGAGAAATCTTTCAAACCACTAGGAACTTATTTATCGTCAAAGAACAACAATCTGGCAAAATCCCAGGAAAGAGACCTAAATGGAGAAAGCTTATCGAAATGGTTGAGAAAGGAGAGATTAAATGATTATTGAGCTATGCCCCTGATAGACAAGCTAGAAATATGGTAGAAGGGGGGGAGCTCATCAATCTAGTAGATAATGAGCTATTGGATCTCAAATATACCAATTTTCACTTTGAGAATAATGCCTCTGGTAAAATGATGCTAGGGATCTGGTTTGTATTTAGTAAACAATATTCCGACAAACTCTCTGAGGATATCAATAGAGGAAATAAAACTACTGTTAAGAGAGGTAAATCTCTATGAGAGTATAAAGCTGGATATATCAGGGATCATATTACAGGCTATTATAAGGTAGATAAACATAATTTCGACTTAATGAGAGAAGCTTTCGAGCTAAAGATTTACGCTAAAGCAACCGATGTCTATATTTCTGAACGATTAAATGACAATGATTTTCATAGAGTACAAAAAAGTGGGAAAAGGATCTATATGAATATCAATACTTTGCGTAGAATTTGGAAAGATCCCTTTTACTATGGGATTTATGAGGTTGGTGGGAAGAGATCTGACCAAAGAGTAGATAATCCTCAGTATAAACCACTAATTACAGAAGCTGAGTACGAACTCTTAAAAGAAGAATATACAAAACGCAAAAAAAGACAGAGGAAGAAAGTAACTGTCCCAAACAAATATCACTCAATCATTCCATTACCACCAGGAATGCTGATAGATTCTGAGGGCTATTCTCTAGTTCGCTATGTGGCTAAAATGAAGGAATTTAATCAGAAATTAGAAGAGCTAAGGGAAACTAACCCTCATGCAGATTATGATAATGTGGTGTCATCTAGGCACATTAGATACAGGGTTTCTAATAAAGAATCCAAGAGTTATAAACTAGAACTCACCTTTGATAAAATAGAAGAAGCAATCATCAAGAAATTAGACCAAATCAATATAGATGAAAAAGAATTAAAGAAATATATTGCCTATAAAGAACAAGAATTTATTATGGAGAATAAGGCTGCAAGAGAGCAGAGAATTAAGATAACCGAGAAAATTAATCAATTAGCAGAACAGAAGGAACAATATGCTCGTGAGCATATTCACTTCAGACGCTCAATGCAACATAAAGATGAATATCAGCAACAGCTTAAATCTTTCAATAAACAGATCAATAAGCTAGAAAAAGAGTTTAAGAAAATAAAGTTCGATGAAAGAAATATATTGAGAGAGTTCGAGGTTTTTGTATCCATTTTACAGAACATAGGTGAGTACTACAGAAATGCCTCATTTGTTCAAAGGAAAAATCTCTCTGAAATACTTCGATCGAACATTTTAGTGGATAGAGAAAAGGGGCTTACCGTGCAGGCAAACCCCTCTATTGAGTCTCTATTTTCAAACGAATTCTCTGTATCTGGAGGTGCGGAGAATCGAACTCCGGTCTAAAAGGCACACACATCTCGTTCTACCATTATAGTCTGTTTTTGACCTGATGTTTTAGACTTGTAAATCCAGGAGCTAGGAGAAAAGCGACAAACTCTGATCTAGGATTTTGGATAAACAAGTTTTGGGTTTCCTGCTGTTTTCGCCTTGCGCCTAGCAGGAGTCAGTGAGCAAGGTTGGTTTTGACTGGCTTGGAGCACTACTACGCGTAAGCGAAAGGAGCTCTCACAAGTTCAGCTCTCTTTAGAAGAGATTTTGATTTGTTAGCATTTTTGCTGTGATTGAGGTTATGCTCTCACAATCATAGAGCAATGGCTCGCGATGGGTATGGATCCCTCTCATCAAATCCAAAGTCACCCCCATACCTTCAGTATAGTCAAATCGGCTAGCAATTGCAAGATTATTAAAATCTTTAAAGCTGAATTTTAAAAAAAACTAACATTTTACTTGACTTTAGAGGGAGAGTCTCTACTCTAAAAGAGAGATTTATTCTTTTCTCGAATTTTTGATTTTTAAGGAAGGGAGGATGTTGGGAAGCACTCTCCCTTTAAAATTTTCACTCGAGAACAATCATTATTTAAAAGGAATTTCCTTTTAATCCAAAGAAACCCTCTTGTTTTCAAGAGTGTTTTTTTTGCAAAAAAATCAGACTTTATCTTTTTTTCTCTCAAACCCTAAACTTCCCAATACAATAAAAAAAAGATCAGTATACATTTTCTTGACTTCTTTATAAAGATTCTTATAGTCTTATTACACTGAACGATTCAGAGAATGAATAGGTTCAAGGACTAGATTTAAGTGTATGAAGAGGAGGTAGCTGTATGAAGCTGGTACTCCTCTTTTCTTTTTTTATAAAAAAATGATTCAGTTATTTTGATCAATAAAGAACTCTTTCAAATATAGCATCAGATTTTTTTTATAAAACTTGCATTCATTCCCTATTTCCTTACTCTTCAAAAAAGATTTATCTTTCTTATTTTTTAGATGGCAGAACTCCGCCCAAGTGGATTTCCAGAATATAGTCCAGGACAGCAACTCATTTTTGATCAGATCATCGCTACAATTGAGAAACAATACCAGCAGTTTTGATATAGTCATATCCATACTCCAGCCGTAGAGAGAAACGATACCCTCTTGGCAAAAAATGGCGCAGAAACCGGTAAACAGATTTTTGGACTCTATGGGATGGCCCAGGGAGCAGCAGATCTCAAAGATTATGGACTGCATTTTGATCTGACAGTGCCTTTTGCTAGATATACTCTCGATCGAGAATCCCAGCTCACCTTTCCTTTCAAAAGATATCAAATTCAACCCGTATGGAGAGGAGAGAGAGCTCAAAAAGGGAGGTATAGAGAGTTTTTCCAGTGTGATATCGATACCATTTGGAGAGGAGAAAAAGAAATGCTCTACTACGATGCAGAGATCATCGCGGTCCTTGCACAGACCCTCCAAGCTATTTTTAGACAGGGAAAGATCTCGGATACTGCTGTCTTTCATCTCAGTAATAAAAAACTGATCAATGCCCTCTTGGCAGAACTCATCGAAGAAGAAAGTACTATCGCCCAAGTCATCTCCCTCATCGATAAATTCAAAAAAATCGGAGCAGAAAAGTTTACTGCTAGCTTGAGGGAAGATTTACAGTTGGCTCCAGAAATAGTTCAAAAAATTCTGGATTTTGTCAGCTTTCAGAGCAATAGTCTCAAAGAGATTGAGATGATCAGACAGTTTGCTCAGAGTGAGGATTTTGCCAAAGGAGTCAGAGAACTGTTGCAAGTAGTGCAACTACTCCAACAGCTTCAGCAGCAATTAGGATTGGAGATTCAATGGCTAGTAGATCTCCAGATCGTGAGAGGATTAGATTATTATACAGGGACGATTTTTGAGGCAAATTTTACCAAAGACTCCTCTCTAGGATCGATCTGCTGAGGAGGAAGTTATCAAAAACTGACGGCTTATTTAGACCCTAAAAGGGCTGATTACTCCGGAGTAGGAGGAAGTATCGGGATCAGCAGGATCCTCAGCAAAATTTTACAAGAGCAACAGGTAGCAAAGCAGACTATTGCAGATTATCTTTTCCTCCATTTTGAGGAAAGCTGGGAAAGTATTTTGCAACTTGCAGGAACTTTTTTGGCAGAGGGGAAAAATATTGAAATCTATCCTCATCCAGAAAAACTCGGCAAACAGTTTGCCTATGCAGATAAAAAAGGAATCCCTCAAGTCATCATCCTTGGCCAAGGAGAAAAAGAACAGGGAATCTATAAACTCAAAAAGATGCAAACCGGAACTGAAGAGGAAATCAGTTTGTAAAATTTCTCACTATTTATTGTTAGTTAGATGATGAAATACCAAGATATTGTAACTCAAAACCTCAAATACCATCTCTGCCCTTTCTGTGAGATGCCTCTAGCATTTATTTTAGAAAAATCAGAATATTTTTTTGTGAGTATGGCTCGTGCTCCATATACTGAAAACCATCTCCTCATCATCCCTCTCAGACATGTAGTATTATTCAATGACTTATCTCCTGAAGAGGTACAAGATCTCATGCAACTGATCAGTAAGTGGAATCAAAAACTCCATACCCAGCACACTGATGTCAATCTCCTCCTGAGAGATGGATTCCTCTGAGGTAGTATTGGGAAAAGTGTGGATCATCTCCATTTTCATCTCATTCCAGATCTTCCTATCGGTCATGAAGAATGAAGCTCAGAAGATCGTCAATATTTAGATGAAAAAGAATACCTCCAAAAAACTCAACAAATCTGGAGAATCTTTGCTGATCAAGGAGAAGCTAACTAATCGGAAAAAGAATAATCAATTTTCAATTACTAACTTTCTTGTTCATTTACCAAATAGAACCTGAAAATTATTGAACTAGTATTGCAATACTAAAGCACTTTCCTATACTTGATGACTCGAAATAAAAAAATATCAATAATTTTTAAAAACAAAAAAATGAGTGAAGAAAAAAAACTAAAAGACTTCCTATTTCCATTTCCCCAAAAAAGAAATTTAATAAAAAGGATCATAGAATTTAGAAAAATAGTTTTTTCCAAATTCTTTTCCCAGAAGAAACACCTTATTACAGAAGAATTAGAGAGTTTTATCTCCTTTTATGAGAAATAAGAAATCAAACTAAAGACTACTCTTTCTTATGAAGAGTATTGTGACCTCTGGATAGAGTTCGAAAAAAAGGTTGGATTTCCTCTAGCAATCTAGAAAAAAATCCAAAAAAACCTAAACTGGAGCTTTAAAAGTTTCCAGTTTTTTTTAATAAAAAAAAAGATAAAAAATGAACTCTCTTGCATTTAGGAGAGAAAAAAATACAACAGAGTAAATCAGATTTTTTGCTTATTTAATCGCTGTTGCCTGGATGAATCTGGAGAAATTATTTGGTAGTAAAACAAAAGTTGATATCCTCAAATACCTGATCTTTAGGAGACAAGGAGTATCTATGAGAGCATTGGAAAGTGAGATCTGATGGACCTTTCCTGCGATCAAAAAACAAGTAGATTCACTAGAAGAATCCGATGTCATCACTATTGACAAAGAAGGTACCGGACGAGCAATCCAGATCAAAGAGGATTTTTTTGAGTTATTCAAAGAGTTTTTTTTCCAAAGTCTCAAACATGATCTCAAAGACCTTTTTACTGCCCAGGGACAGATCAAGCACCATTTCTGGTGAGATAAATTTGGTACTGCACTCGGGATAGATCTGATTGTCATTCATCAGGAGATGGAAAAAGAGCAGATTGATCCCCTCAAAGCAAAAATTACTGACACCTTTAGAGACTACCGAATCGAGTCTGCATCAATGGTTTTTATGTCAGCTGAGGAGCGAGAGAAAAGATATAGACTCGCAGATAGATTTGTCTTGCAGGTGATGAGACACTACAATAGCATCAATAATTAAGAATTAATCATTAATTTTTATTTTTCCCAGGCCCAAAGAGTAATGGACTACGAACAACTTTTGGATGAAATCATGCTTATGACGCTCTCCGCAGAGAGATTTATCTCAGATCAACTACAGCAAGCACAGCAAGTCCTGATCCCGGCGAGTCTAGAGCACTATAGCAAGATGTTTCTCTCCAGTAGCCTACTCCTCCTCCATCCAGAAAAAACTACGACTATTCTGATCACTTTGCCGCAGTTGCCTCATGATGCTGAAATACTACAATTTAGCGGGACGATTGGCCCTCATTTTGGGAGGAGATGGTTTTTCCCTGAGAATCCAACCCAAAACTGGCCTAGCACCGATGACCAAAGCATTTATCCCTATATGGATCAGCTATTTTCCTATCTCAGTGTCCTGAGAACCAGCGAAAACTGTCAGCTGATTTTTCTCAAAACAGGAAGCTTTCCAGATAGCTTAAAGGATCATCTCAGCAAGCAAACAGATCAGAATCTCCTAATCGTTTCAGACTTTTTCCTCGATATGGAGCAGAGCCAAGCAGAGATCCAGGCAGAAAAACTTTTAACAGGATTCTCAAATCTAAACTTTGATACTCAGCTCAGCAGTAGCTATCCGATTTTGCAACTTTTGGGGAAAAGATCGATAAAAGGAAGTGAAAAAACTGACCAATCTCCGCTCATTTCCCTGACCAATACTGGTAGTCTCGGCCTCAATCCCCAAAAAACTAAAACTCTGGTTTTTTATGCAAGATAAACTTTTATTTTGATCAACCTCTTATTCAAGTGCAGATCGCAGGAGTACAGCAATCCACCATCGTCGATTATCCAGGCAAAATTGCTTGTATTGTTTTCACGATGGGCTGTAATTTTCGTTGTCCTTTCTGCCACAATCCCGAATGCGTCCTCCCAGAGCAGATCAAACTCTTTGGAGATAAACTCGTCAGTGAAGAGGCTTTTTTCAATTTTCTAGAGATGAGAAAGGGATTTTTAGATGGAGTCAGTATCTGTGGAGGAGAACCTACCTTGCAACCCGATCTCTATGATTTTGCTCAAAAGGTCAAAGCGATGGGATTCCTCGTCAAACTCGATACTAATGGCAGAGATTTCAAAATCGTCAAAAGGATGGTAGATGATGGGATCCTAGATTATGTTGCGGTAGATCTCAAACATACGATTTTCAACTATCAGACAGCCACAGGAGTCAAACATCAGGGCAGTTTTTTCTACAACTATGACCAGCTCCTCCAATTTTTGCTCAAAGGAAGTGTGGACTATGAGTATAGGAGTACCCTCATCAAAGGGATGCACACCGCAGAGGATATTGAGACGATGGCGCATACCATCCGTGGAGCCAAGATTTTATATTTGCAAAACTATAAAGAAGGAAACACTCTCGATCCCAATTTCTGAGGAGAACCCTTTGGAGAAGAAGAACTAGAAGAGTTTAAGACCATTGTAGAGCAATATGTAGAGAAGTGTGTGATTAGGGATTAAAGGAAAGAAGTGTTATGATAAAAACAATCTCCATACAACAAACAAGGAAAGAAAAATATTATAATAATGATAATAGCAGATCTTTATTGGTATGTTCACTTACTGGTATATTTTCTAATGCTGTTTTAGAACACCACTGATATTCCTCATAGATTCATTCTTCTAGAATGACATCAAATGGAACATCGAAAGAAAGCAGATAAAAGATATTTACTACACCGTCAAATTGTCCTCACTTGGGGAAATGTTTAATCTCTACAGAGAGAAGTTCTGGTTTCGTATTTCAAAGGTCATGACCTGTTTCTTCCCAAAACTCTCTTTCAATCTTCTGAGGGATAGTCTCTCCATAATCAACTCATCACCCTACAAGATTAAATACTTCTTTGTTTTTAGCACGAATCAGGAGGATTTTATTATTTGCGATACACACAAGTTTTACTGATACCCTATGTGAGGCATTTTTAGGGTCTTCTATGACAATATCCATTATTTTTTTGTAAATAAATAATTAAAACTAAAAAGTTCTGTATCATAATATCTTGTAAGAGTATAATTATTTGAGAATAGTTTTTCAAATGATTCTTTAGAGTTCTAAATTTATTGATCTTTCTTTATCTTTGCAAATCATTACTACACTACCAACCTCAAATGTAACAATAAAAGTCAGAATAAGTTTACTGTTGCACTTTCAGTAAAAATCTTTAGCTTTGATCATACATTATTTCATGATTTTTTCTACGATGCAACTTTATATCAAAACTCCTTTCTTTGAAGATAATAAATATCTTCCCCATCTTTTAGAGCATTGCTCTCTCCACTCCCCAGAAAGAGCAGAATTTTTCAGATTTTTTGAAGCAGTGAGTGCCTATACTGACTATGGAGCTACAAATTTTTCTTGGGATAAAGGGCTCAGTGTAGAAGAAGTTTTGAGCAAGATCCATCAACCAGTTTCAGAAGAAAGTTTCCTCTCACAAAAAGCACTCTTGGATCAAGAACTCTCAGACAGCTCACCTTACCAGCTTTGGTGAGAAAAACTCTATCAACTCATCAGTAATAATACAAATATTTCAGCAAACACCGTAGTACCCACCATCCAACTAGCAGATCTTCATCATTATCAAACTCAGCGATACTAAACAGAAAATATGATCTTGGTTGATGAGTTAGGAGAGATTGATCTCCAATTTGGGATGGGGAAAAACCTACAACCTTTTGAAGGTAGTTTTGATCTCTCTCAGCTCCAGTATCAGTATCTAGATCACCATGATATTGCTGAGCATATTCTTTATATCCCTTATCAACAACAAGCCAATCAAGTACTTTCTTTAGACTTTTTGGAAGCCCTACTAAGTGCCTGGATCTTTTGGGAAAGTAATCAAAAAAATCAGTATTTTCAAGAACTCTTTGAACTCATCTTGAGTGATGAGTTTATCATTTTGAGCTGGCCAGAGGGAGAAGCATTGCCTGGTATTTCTGAGGATTTTTTCAATTTTTATCAACAGCTTTATACCCAAAAACTACAGCAGCATCAGATGAGAGGATTTATCCCCAAAATCGCTCTCCATACTGGGAAACATATCAGTATCGCAGCACAGCAAAAATTTATTCAAAAGATCAACTATTCTGAAATAGAAATAGAAAAAGCAATAGCAGAGATTCAAAAAATAAAAAAATAATCTGATTTTTATGCCACAAGATGTTTAGTAAGTAACTCATTCACCACTTTTGGATCAGCTTTCCCTCCCGTTTCCTTCATTACCTGCCCCACAAAAAATCACAAAACTCAGAGTTTCCCTCCACAATAAAGGGCAACATTTTCTGGTGAACCTGCCAAAACCTTTTGGACGATCGCCTCTAGCTCCTCTGCTCAGATTCCTGGCTGATCAAATCCCTTTTCTTTAACGATGAGCTCTGCATCCACTCCCCTAGCCAGCATCTCATCCATTACCACTTTGAGCTGATTTTCTAGTACCTTGCCCTCTGCTGCTAATATTAGAAATGCGGATAACTGCCTCAGAGAGATCGGTAGTTGCTCCAAACTCACCGCATGTTGAGTCAGATAGGCACTGATCGGACCAGCGATCCATTTGGCTACGAGCTGAGGAGCGATTCCTGCCTCTACTTGAGAGAAAAAGTAGTGTAAAATCTCCTGATCTCCGATCAAAGCATGAATGTATTCTTTGTGAAATCCGTATTCAGATTTCATGATCTTGATTTTTTCATAAGGAAGCTCAAATGTCATCTGATCAATTTCATCCAAAAGCGATTGCTCGATCTCCAAAGCTCCTAAATCTGGCTCAGGGAAATATTTGTAGTCCAAAGCATCTTCTTTGCTCCTCATAGCAAAAGACTCCCCTGCCAGATCATCCCATCTCCTTGTCTCTTGAGAGAAAGGAGTCCCCGAATGAATCAAAGTATCTTGTCTTGCTGCTTCGTGTTCGATCGCTCTTTTGATCGCAGCAAAGGAATTGATATTTTTGAGCTCCACTCTGGTCCCAAGGGGATCGTTTTCTGCATATCTGAGTGAAATATTGACATCCACTCTCATCTGTCCCTTTTCCATATCTGCATCAGAAATCTGATTGTATTTGGCAATTTTTTGGATCTCTCTAGCAAATGCGACTGCCTCCTCCGCAGAGTGAAAATCTGGAGCCGTTACGATTTCGATCAAAGGAGTCCCAGCACGATTAAAATCCAAAAGCATTTCATCGCCAAGGTGAGTAGATTTGGCAGTATCAGACTCTAGATGCGCTTCTGTGATTCCAACAATTCTCTCCTCAGAGAAATCTTCTAAGAAAAAGCGAAGTTGACCTTTCTGGATAATCGGTTGGTAAAACTGAGTAATCTGATATCCAGAAGGTAAATCTGGATAAAAATAAGATTTTCTATCAAAAAAAGAAGGATTGGAGATCTCTGCCTGGAAAATATTTGCGAGCATGAGAGCTTTCTTTACAGCTTCCGCATTGAGCTGAGGTAATGCTCCTGGTTCTGCAAAACAAGTAGGGCAGATATTGCTATTGGGAATATTCTCGATCAGACTTTGATCATTTTTACAAGGGCAAAAGAGTTTTCTCTCAGTAGCCAATTTGAGATGAATCTCCAAACCAATCGTAATCAATGGATCCATAATAATATTTGAAAAAATAATAAATCAACCTAACCACAAATCACCTGATCTCTTAGTAGCTCCTACTATAGTTATCTCCTCCAGAGATGCAAAAGTTTTTCTCTTACTCTCCTATTTTCCAAGAAATAAAAAAAAGAGCCTGACTCGGCTCTCTTATGCTTGAAATAAATAACTATTCTGAAAAAACTTAAATCAAAGTCTCTAGCAACTAATTGATCCTCACTGACAAGGACTGTTCTACATTTTGTTGATCCTCCATCTCAATCTGTACTTTAATCAGATATTTTCCTTTCTCAGTATAAGTTTTATTCATCTCAACACAGTCTCTTCCCTTGCATTCAAAAGGAGGATTTCCATCTCCAAAATCCCAATACATTTTGCGAGGCATTCCATTGAAATTGAGTGAAAATTTCATCTCCTCTCCAACCCTAGCTTCTTGTGCTGGATGAGAGACACTATTAATAGTGAGTTGGATAAGCTGTTTTTTTACTGTAATGGCAGTAGGAGAAGTGATCGTTTTACTGCGTCATTTTTTGGTAGTTACTTTTACACTTGGATAATACATTCCATTATCTTTGCTATGATCATAGATATATTTATGAGTAATTACTCCATTGGTTACATTATTTTTTGTTTCTCCATCTCCAAAGTCTCGTGAAAAGTAGATAATTTCATCTCCAAAATCTGTATTGATCTTGGTTGCAGAAGCATCCAAAGTTACTTCTAGGGGTTCATGTCCCACAGCATCTCCTACAACAACCAAACTACCTGTGATATCTTCTAGTACCACATGGATCAGGATTTCTTGTTCTGTAGAGAGTCCACGATTTTTATCCTCAATCAGGATTCTGATAGTATGATCTGCGGTATCTTTGATATCAAACTGATATTCCTCATCTGCATTAGAAACCAAAATCGTATCATCAAAAAGGACCTTGGTCGTAGTGTGGATAGTTTTTGGAGCGATTTTATCTATTTTAAATTTCAACTTCGTAGGGATCTCGATGAGATTGATCTCAATGGGCTGATCTTGTTTATTTGAGTCTAACATCAAAAGTTCAAAATGCTGATCACTCGGTTTTTTTTGACTGAGTTGGAAATCAAAACTAAATCCTGCTTTTCCTATCAAAGTCGTATCTACTTCACAAGAACTTTGCTGTCCTTCATGAGTGGTAAAATTCATTTTCACGGTATAAACCCCCTCTCCTGGGAAAATATAAGGAAAACTCAATCCTGTATCTTTATCTTGGATCACATCAAAGACCTTTCCACTCACCTTATCGATAAAAGAAAAGGAATGATCTGCGACAAATCTCTCCGCATCATCATAGAAAAAACCTTCAATCAGATATTGATTGACCTTTTCTTGAGTCAGATCAATTTTACAAACTGGGATCAAAGATTTTTCTATTCTCAAAGGGAAAGAATAAAGCATTTCTCCAGAAACATCAGGTAATGAGAAAGTAGGGTAAAAGACTTTTGCCTGATCATAAGTATAGCTAAAATTGGTATCATCAAATTTATCCTCTCCTCCATCACCATTTCCATCTCGAGAAATACGATAGTTTGAGAGTTTTAAGTCTCTAAAAATCTGATCCGCATTGAAAGTAATCTCACTTGGAACCATTCCTACAACATATTCGTTTTCTCCTGGGATTACAGATTTGATCTTCCCCTCAAAACTCAATTCACTCGCTACTCTCAGAGTCCTAATCTCAAAAGTATCTACCTTTTTTTCCAAGGTTTGTGGATTAGTATAGCTTACAATTAATTGAATTTTGTAATCTCCCTTTTGGGTATAAAAACAGGTATTAGAAAAAAAGCTACTATTTTGCTTGGCAGAAGCCAATATCTGACCATTTCCACAATCTAATTGTACACCATCAATTCTCTGCTGTCCAAGTTTGATATTGATAAATTTTTGGAAATTATTGGTAATCATCGAAAAAGCTATATTAGTTGGAGCAATGAGTGGAAATTTACCATCCACTTTTCTCAATGCATCTGAGACTCCTGGTCTCATCTGTACATAAGGCAGCAATACATCATTTGGATTGAGCAATTCATCTACACTAATATTTGAGATTTGTCCGAGGACCCCCGCTCCAGCACCTGCTGCAATTCCGAGAATGATGACTCCTAGAATAATTCCTCCATAATTTCTGATTTTTGATTTATTTTTAACTGTAAAGGCCTTGTAACTGTTGATAATGACAATTACTACTCCCAATAAGATGATAATCATCATCAAGGTCAAAGTCACTCCTGTTAGGAGGTTTTTTGCTACTACGGGAGTAATTCCAAAACTACTGAGTCCAGTAAATTCTGTTGGATTTTGTACTAAATAATAAAAAAGAAAACTCATCCCCAAGAGGAAAAACACCAAAATCCCAGCACATCCCATGAGGATCGTTTTGATGGAAATTTTTTGAGCGGCATTTTTTTTGATAACAACATCTTTATTTACCTGTAAGGTAGAATAACCCATAATTCTGAGTTTCTCCTGATTTTTTTGGTAATAGTCGCTAAGTTCTTTGAGTTGATGCTGATACTTTTTCATCTTCTCAGCTCCCATATTCGGATGTTCCTGAATATAACTTACAACTTGATTGTAAAGCGTTTGGAGTTGCTTTTGCTGATCCAAAATTTCATCAATCTTTTTTTGTTCCTGAGGAGATCTAGTTTCAGGATTTTGTTTTGGGTTTTTCTTTGAGGTATCTGACATCCAATAATCATAAAAAGCTAAAGATAGATACAGAAACAGCACTTACAAAACGCTTGAACCCATAGTTTTTGCTCAGTATCCTTGTACTGATTATAGTCAGGATTGTTATTTTTGCAAACTTTGAAGAATCCTTTTTCAAAAAGTCTCTTGCCTTTAGTCAAATTTTAACTATTATAGGGAGTAGTAGCCTTTGAATACAAAAATTTATCATCTGAAAAACAAAAACATGTCACAAAAACTGATTTTCTTACTCTCTACAGCTCCAAATTCAGGAAATTTCCCAACAAAAACCCTCAAAATATCTACTAATGCGAGCCATCCTCTTGCTATGGAACCAGACAGCAATTTGGAACATTTCTACCTCCAATTCACTCAAGGAAGTCGCTATCAACTCGCAGATACTTGATTTTATCAGCTTTTTCAAAATCCTCAAAACATCATCAAAAATCCTGAATTTCAATCACTACTAACTCATACAAAAAAGAATACAAGCAATCTCCATCTTATTTTTCCAATAGGGGATCCGAATCTCAATATTGAACAAATTTTAAGTTTTTTGAAATTACTCCCAAAAGAACAAGAGAGTTATCTTCATCTTGTTTTAGAATCTCCTGAGAAAGAAACTATTGAACCCTCAGATCCAACACAAACGGAAGAAGAGCTAGCACAAAAAATTGCTCAAAATCCTTGCTACCAAGCACTCCAACAATTGGAAGTAGGACTCGAAAAACTTCCTCAGATTCAGATTGCTTCTCTTGGAGGAGCAGATTTTTTGGATCAAGATGCTGATCTCAGATATCAAAAGATCCAAAAGTTTTATGATAGTATTGTTTTTCGTCAGATACAGATTAGCAATACCGCTCACGAACATCTCTATCAACGACTTTTAAATAGTAATTCTCCCAACTCGCTATCTCCTATCAGTATGGTAATGGGAGATCCGCTCTCAGATCAGGATGCCTTGGTATTTTTCAATCCTAGTCAGAGAAAAGCCAGAGATTTTTTTGCTTGCTTTGCAAACGATCTTTTCCTCAGAGAAAAAGCAGAACAACAGGTAATTTGCAAAAGCTTCAAACACCTTGCAATGCTTATAGCTCAACCATTTTGGGAAGGAGGCAGTACTCCATCACTACTAGCTAAA
Organism: uncultured Candidatus Peribacteria bacterium; assembly: GCA_964437055.1. Lineage (GTDB taxonomy): Bacteria > Patescibacteriota > Gracilibacteria > Absconditabacterales > Absconditicoccaceae > HOT-345. The sequence continues at coordinate 5,825 of CAYTFB010000005.1, read as the reverse complement.
GAAAAAAAATCTGCCTTTCTCTCTCAGCTTTTGGCTCAGCAAGATCTCAGACAAGCTTATATTTTTCTGGAAGGCAATCAGCTTTTTATAAACGCTTTTATCAATCCTGAAAGCAAACAGCTCTTTGATGGACAAAAAAACATCATTATCCCTCAAGCAGAGATGAAAAATACCGAAAGAAAAGTCCTCACGGAAAATCAAAAAATCTATGCCCTCAGCCACCCACTCCAGTCTCAGACAGAATTCTTTTTTTATCAAATTGATTGGTCAGAGGAGAGTATTGAACTCTTAGAATTATTGCAAGAACGGAGTAAAGATTCTGATCAGGATTTCATCTTTATCAGTTATGCTGAGTCAGATCCTCTAGCTAGCAAGCTTTATTATTTCGGAGAAAAAACGCTCAAAATCAAAAACTGAGCAAAGATTTGTATTGAGGATCTTGCTCCAAGTATCCTCCATTATTTTTCTCTCCCTATCCCCCCAGCAATGTCTGGAAAATCGATATTTTAATGTTTTAAAGTTTCTTAAAAAAGTTGGAGGTTTTTTTGAAATAAAAAAAACAAATCTCCCCCTTTTCCCCCTCTTTCTCAAGAGGGGGTTTTGAAATTTAAAAAATATTTAAAGAATTTCCTCCCTTGATAAAGGGAGGATAGGAGGGATTTGTAAAAAGCAGCAGGAAAAAAACTATCCTCCCACTCATCACCGAATCACCTGCAAAACGCTGGGAAACTCCCCTCTGACTAAGCAGACCATGTCAAAACTACACGCAGGCTGTTTTGACTAGACCTTTTGATTACTTTTGGGACAATGCCAAAAGTAATTCCCTAGCGGAAGCGCTTATAGTATAATTTGTAGTATATGAAATCCCCTGTCACTGCATGATATTTCCTTTACAAAGGGGAGCTATTCAGTTATTCCAAACTTGCCGAGGAATCACGAATCTAAAAATTCACATTTTATCCTCCTTTTATCATTTTTTTATCTACTATTACAGATCTCCTAACCCAGCATCATCAATAACTGCTATATCCTGAATTCGAGAATTTTCACAAGGAATATTTAGTTCATGATCAAAAATAACATTGGGAAGTAGCTGCATATTGAGAGTAATTTCTTTTTCTGGGTATTGAGCACTCTTTCGAAGAGTTTTTGCAACAGCTGCATTTTCACGCACCGAAGAAGATAAATAGTAACTATTGTTCTTTGCATCTATCTTTAATGCTAAGGCATCAAAATAAAGGATATTAGATGTTTTCTCATCAGCAAAACATCACAAAAAAAGAGATTTTTTCCCATCAATAATCTGCAAATAAGGGGAAGATGCTATATGAGGATCTTTTATCTCAGAAAGAGAAAAGTAAGCTTCTTTGGCATTAGCAGTAGTTCCATCCATTCCCTCTAAAAATATATCCTTTAGCACCACAGATCCCTTTGCTTGGAGTGTTCCCATCTGATAAAAATTCTCACTCTCTACTGCACAAAAGGTCTGGACTCCCTTTCCCTGCTCTGCATGGATAATATTGGCATAAGGAAACAAAGATTTTTGTATTAAATTTTGAGGAGTAGATCTAGCTAATTTAGAAAAATAATTAGCATATTTCACACGATTATCTCCTGTATTAATTCAAAATTCTACTATAAATCAAAGATCACGAATTATTTGATATTTTTCTTGCATCAGAGAAAATTCTCAGCAAGGGATATAATGCTTAAATCAACCTAAATCTAAAGATTTTCCCTCTGTTACAGTTTCAGGAGTTATTGTGTAAGATCTAAGCACTCTATATAAATCAGAGGGATATACTGTAGATGCCATCCCAACTCAAATAGTTCCTAAAAGTAAAAGTCAAAAAATAATTTTTTTCATTTCACTGAAAAATAGATAAAAATTAACTAAAAAGTTAAAAAAATTATGTATGAAATCTTATTATCTAATATTTTTCAAAACTACCTCTTCTTTGATCCAAATACTGCATATTTAAAAAAATACGGGATAATCAC
>CAYTFB010000005.1:0-3724 GCA_964437055.1 uncultured Candidatus Peribacteria bacterium | reverse complement strand
ACTACCTCTTCTTTGATCCAAATACTGCATATTTAAAAAAATACGGGATAATCACAAAGGAATTGAGTACTTTTTTGGTATTTCTCTTGGGATCCATAATCCATCTATAAAGTCGCTCCAATTTCAAAGTTCTCCAGAGTTTAGGAGCTCTTTTTTGTGCACCAGAGAGAAAATCTAGCCAACCTCCAGTATTAAAAACCAAGAGATTGTTTTCCTGAATTTTCTGATAATTTCTGAGGGTCCAAAGTTCTTGGAGAGGAATCTTTGGGGTAGATCTTGCTTGGATCAAAATATTGATGGTGTCTTGGTATTCATTTAGTTGAGTCTGAGCTGCCTCCCAGTCGAAATCGCTATATCCATCCTGCACATAAATTACATTATAGCCCTGAGCTGTCAGCTTTTCTTTTGCTTTTGCTACCAAATCTGGTTTGGTACCATAGAGTAATAGACAGAGCTTTTGAGCACCATATTTTTTTTTGGCTTCTGAGAGGAAATAAGGCATAAAATCTGTCCCATTGAGATTGGGAAGCCACTTCTGATCAGTACTAATTTTGCCAAAAAGTGCGATAAAATAATACAAAAGTTGGAGGGCAATCCCATCTGGAAGCAAAAAGTCTGATCTAAGGAGGATCTTTTTATACTCTCTCTCTTTTTCTGTTTTGTCGCTCTGTTCGAGGAGCTGATGTGCTACGATATTTGCCAGATAGACAAAATTTACTGTAGCAAACCCCTGATCTTGGTAGCTTTGTAAAATATCTTCTACCGCTTGCCCCTCAGAATGACAGTAAATCTTTTCCAAAAAATTATGCATTTTTACTTAAAAAAGTAAAAGAAAACTGACTATAGTATACAGAAAAGCTCTTTGCTTGCAAGCAAGAGAATCATCAGTGCTAATAGAGTGTTTTGTATGAAGAGCAAATAACGAAGTGTAGAATAAAGGCTCCAATTCTTACTAACTAAGCAAAATACTGATCCAATTGCTTGAGAAAAGTATCAATATCTTTTTCCAAATATCCAGAACTCTGCAATTTAATCCCAGCAGCATTGAAATGTCCTCCTCCTCCCAAAGATCTTGCTAAAGCAGAACAATCAATCTCTCCCCTTCCTCTCAGAGAAAATTTGACAAAATTTCAGACTTTTTTGATCAAAATCACCAAATCATTATACCTGATATCTTGCATGATGTTGAGTGCATAGTCCGCTTCATCATGATCCACTTCATACTCCTCTAGCTCTGAATCCACATAATAAGAATAAATCATACTGATTTCTTTTCCCTCAAAACTATATTTTCTCTTTTGCATCCTCGATAACACCTGCTGCATAAACTGGATAGAACGATAGCTTTTTTTACGAAAAATCTCATCAATAATCAGTTTTTTATTTGCGCCTAGTTTGAGTAATGCTACAACAGTTTCAAAAGTCTGAATCGATTGCTCTCCCTCATCATAGCGAAAATTTCCACTATCTGTAGAGATCCCCATATAGAGATAGGTTGCTACCTGAGGAGTAATCAATTTTGGTCGCCAAATATTTAGCAATTGGTAGATAATGCTACAAGTACTGATAGATCAAATATCACGGTAAATAAGCGTATTTTCTGGTAAAGGTTCTGGCTGATGATGATCGATAATGATTTTTTCTTGAGAATCAAAGTATTCTTCATGAGCAGCAGTAAATCCAGAAATCCTAGGATAACCATTGAAATCTAGAAAAATCAGCAAATCATATTTACCATAATCAAAATCTGTCTGAACTTTATCTCCTAGATCGAGAAAATCAAAAATCTTGCTCGGAGCATGAGGGGTAAAATAAAATATCTCCTTACCCAGTGATTCTAGTACAGTTCCTAGTCCTAGCATTGCACCGAGTGCATCTCCATCTACATGTTCATGTCCAAAAATAGCAATCTGAGATGCTGAGAGAATTTTTTCTTTGATCAAAGGAATGTTTTTTTGCATTTAGAACGATTGAGGATAAATGTTTAAAACTAAGTGAAGTATAAGATTTTGATAGTTTAGTTCAAGTAAAGAGCTATCTAGGAGGAAACTTACCAATAAATGGTATATTCTAATCTTATAAAATCTCAGCAACCAACTCAAACTTCAAATCCTCAATAAAACTTTCTACTACTTCTCTAGAATATTGCTCAAGATGAGTGATCTCATAAACTGCAAGAATCTCATTTAAAGCAATACGATCTCAAAGAAATTGCTCTTTTGCTTGTAAAAAAAACCCTTTAGTAATTTTTTGCTGATCATCTGCTCTTTTGATAAAAGCCAGATGCTGAGGAAATTCAAAAAAATGGGCAATCGGAGGGGAATAACGTTTTCCTAAATAGCGATAATGATAATGTGCATAATGATAATAGAGCCAATCTATAAAATAATAGAAAGTATAAGCTTGCCAAGAATTATAAGGAATCAGATATGCTAAAAAATCTTTATATTGTACTCTAAACCTTTTTCATTCAACAAATAAAAGATTATGATCTGTTTTCTCAGCAATACTTTTCTTTACTCTCTTTTGAGGTCTTTGTAAGATAGAATAATCATTATCCAAAATCCAAATATTATCTGGATGATACCAACACTGATGATATTCTTGTATTGTAGTAGCACTGATTTTTCAGCTCTCTGCATATCGTCTAAAGTCTTTCCCATAGAGTTCTTTCCCGACTTTATTGATCAGCAGATCTCCTGTGGATCTAAAATCTTCTCTAACCTCTTGTTTGATCAATTTTTGAGCATTACGAATGACTCTAGTATCCAATGGCTGCATCAGGTGGTTGATAAAAAATTGAGGATCCTGATCTGCTCTGAGAGAAAAGGTTGTATAGTTGATCCAACTGGTTCCCTCTACTCCTTGGTCTATCTGAAAATAATTGGAGATTGATGGTTGATTTGAAAAAACACAATGCTCCAAAAGATGAGCTAGATAGCTGCTATTTTGATAGAGATCAGTTTTTACTCGTACTTGCATGAAAAAAATATAAATAAAAAATAAGAACCGTAAGAATAATACGGCTCTTAAATCTAAATTCAAGCAACAATAACTATCGGTTATGCCGCCCCTTCGGACTACCACCTTTTGAATAGCGCCCACTTTCAGTTTTTTTTTTGTTTAGAAATGTGCTTGTCTCGGTTTGAATGCTTATTCCAAGTACTTGGTCTTGCATTTTTTTTGTGTTCTGCCATAATTTTATTTTTTTTAATTACATCCAATATTAGACGTCGATCTAGTATAACAATTATTATGCAAAAGTCAAACAAAAAAAATATCAAAAGTTTTCATATATTTTCCTTTTACTTTATTCTCAACATTACTATACTTTCATTAACTTTATTTTAGAAAGCAACCATGCTCTTTGGCAGTAAAAAAAATCCTTATCAAAACTATCTGGATCAGCTCTTTGATTTTTACGAGCAACACCTCCCTCCAAAAACCAAAATAGCACTCGCCATTTCTGGAGGTCCCGATAGTGTCGTACTGATGGAAAGTATCCTCCTTTTTTGGGAACAGAAAAAAAGAAATCCTTCTGATCTTCATTTTATCCACTGCCATCATAACCTCAGAGCAGAAAGTGATACCGAAGCGGGCTATCTTCAGAAAAGGTTGGTAGATTTCAATTTTCACTATTTTCTCAGAGATCCAGAAGCCAAAGAGACGGAAGAAGCTTTGAGAGAGTGGAGATATAGCTGTTTTCAAGCAGTGTGTAAAAAAG
>CAYTFB010000004.1:23048-28770 GCA_964437055.1 uncultured Candidatus Peribacteria bacterium | reverse complement strand
CCATCCAATCCCTCAGAAATCATTCTGTTGATAGCTTTGTTCCCACATCCACCAACTCCAATTACTTTAATTTTTGCTCCTGGAATAAATTCAGGCATTACTTCTGTTACGATCATTTTTTTACATCAATAATAAAGATAAAAGAATTGTTATTGTATAATATCGTATAAACTGACGACTAGAAAAGGTTTCTAAAGAAATCTCCTGTTTTTTTTGCTAAATTACCAACCTTCAATGATTTAAAGCTTATTTTCCTAGAACCAAGATCAGTATATTTATTTGACCAATGATATACTCCCAAAAGATTTAAAAACTGAATATTGAAAGAGAGATCTCCTAGATTTAGGAGTAAATCCTTTCCATAAAAGGTAGCTAACTTGAAAATCGTTTTTGCAAGGAGATCTAGATTTACCATCTTACTTGCTCCTCCAATCAACAAAACACCTCCAGGCAATCTTCCGTCTTTTTCTATCCTTTTGAGATGATCATCTACTTTAAAGAAAATCTCTTCATATCTAGCATTGATAATGTCTGAAAGAAAAGCAACATCTAATTCTGGATCAGAGCTAATAACATCAGCAATAACGGCAGTTCCTTGAGTTTTTTTAAGCTCCTCTGCTTCTCTGATATCAATTTGCATTCCGATAGAGATATCCTTGGTTACATCTTCACCTCCCAAAGGGATGGTTCCATATCCTAAAGCATATCCATCCTCATAAATCACATAACTGGTCTGATTTTTACCGATATCGATCAAAACAGTCCCTAAATCCTTATGATCATAGTCTATAGTCAATTCTGAGACAGCGATAATATTTGGCACCACATCAGCAATACTAAGTCCTACTTTATCAAAAGCATCAATCAATGCATTGTAGAAATTTTTTGGGATCAAAAAGACATCCGCCATAAGTTCTAATTTTTTACATCTGAGTCCAACAGGATCTTTTTCTTTTTTATCTTCATCAATAATCCAACAAACCGGAACAATTTTGATCGTTTCATAATTATTTTTGCTAGAAATCTCAGCTACTATTCTAGAAAGATGCTCTACATCACTTCCATCTACTTCATCATCCATAATTCTTTTCCCTTCTACAATTCTATTTACCAACATTTCTGGATGAGATACTCCAATATACACCTCCTCAAAAAAATCACCTCCCAATTTTTTGACAAAATTTTCAACAATTTTATTGATCACTCCAGTAAATGCTTCTGCATCTAAAATTTTTCATTTTTTTACACCCATTGCTGGTTCCATCTGTTTGGCTAGAACAATGTCCTTTTCTCCATCCTTTCAGAAAACTGCTGCTTTGATGACATCATTTCCAATGTCAAATACTGCCTTAATTTCTCTCATCGATAGCTAGTATTTATAAAATAAAAATAGAAAAAAATATATTACTCTCATCCTACATAAGAGAAAAAATAAAACAACAGCTATTTTAAAAAATACGATAACCAAAAGCTATCACACAGTATTCATAAAAAAACTATTGGTTATCAGAATACAATTTATCAGAAAAAACCTGTTTTCGTGTCTGTTCATGAAATTTAAGTACTATATCAGAGATTAAAGTCCCTTGATATTGACTAGGATTCTTTGCAACGCCCCTTGAGATACGGCGAGACCAAAGAGATCTTAAAAGTTTTTCAAATCAATCTCCTAATATTCCTGAAAAAAGATATTCCACAAAACGAGAAAAAATAGCTTTTCAAGTATAAATCTGATGATCTAGATCTACTAATTGATTAAGTGAATCTAATAAAAAATACTCTGCTAACCAAGAGTTTTTTTGATAAAATTTCTGAGAAATTCACTGATAACCTTCATAGAGCAATGAAAGATGTAGCGTCCAATAAGCCATAAAATCATCTACCTCTCCTTCATCAGCGAGTTGAGAAAGATTCATCCCCTCTCCTGCAACAAAAAAGCTGAGACAAAATTTTTGAGAAATTTTATTTTTTGATCTCTTCATACCTACAAAGAAAAATATCAAAGAGGCAAAAAATCTTGCAGTCCAAATCCTCCCCTCTTTAGTAACAACAAACAAATCAATATCAGAATTTTTATCTAGAGCATTAAAAGTAATACTATTGCTCAAAAAAATCATTTCCACAAAAGGGAGTTTAGTATAAATTTTATGATAATGTTCTATCCTTGAGATAAACTCACTCATCAATGGATTCTGCTCTGTCCAAGAAATTTTTAGTTCTTTGCGATCACTATTTAAAATAGAAATTGGAGATAAATTTCACTTAGGGTATAATAAAAGTGATGGAAGTGGATATCACATCACTCAATAAAAAGGTGGAGGGTCTTTGGAGACAAGAACACTATCCCTCATCATCTCTTTCTCCAGTAGATCGTTCGAAACACTTTGTATTGGCATCTCCTGTATATTGTTTACAAAAACTCTTGATAATCAATCCAGTTCTCTTATCAAAGAGGATACGAGCAAAATCCTGACACTCATTCCATTCTCTTCATGCAGGAGAACAATATTTCATAATCATTGCACCTGTAGATATTAAATTATTTCCAGAAGACTGAATACTCATTCCTCCTTGTTGTCACTCAGAAAGTGCTCCCGCAACAATATCAACAACCAAATCTCCTGTATCAAAAGTAACTAAATATTTTATCCCTTTTCTACATTTTAGATTTTCATCATTCAAGTCATAAGTTTTAAATAAACCTGTTGTTCCATTATCCATCGTATACCATAAATTAATCTGCCCAGAGCCTTGTTGGGATTTGGTAATATGATAGAGATTTGGAGCGCTGGTTCCTGTTAGTATTTTTCTAGTAGAAGCTGCATAAAGGTAATTTGATATTCCTCAATGAATAGTATTTACACAAACTTCTGCATAATAACGATCTTCAGAATTTTTTGATAAATTAGAAATACCAATAGTAAAAAGAATTCAAATTACGGCGACGACTACGATCAATTCCACCAAAGTATAAGAAAAATACTTTTTCATCAATGATAAGGATTTAGTAAAAGAGATACAACTATCGAAAAAAATTAATTATTTATCAATGGTCTAATAATATATCTTGTTGTAGTATTATCTTTATCTTGTAAAAGGATTGGTTTTTGATTGGAGTTGAGATTGAAAATTAAAGTATCTGATTCCATGGTTCTAATAAAATCAGTAATATATCTTCCATTTACTGCAAAAGAAAAGCGCTCCCCTTCGACAATAGCTGGAATTTGAGTTGTACCAGCTCCTTTATCTCTTTTTCCTCCAGAAGAAATAATAACTTTATTTTCTTCCATATCTATTTGTACAAGATTATTGATATCTTTAGTCAAAATTCAGATTTTTTTAATAGCTTTTTCACATTCTTGTCTATCCATCATAATCTTAGAAACAAAAGAAGTTGGCATTACTTCCTCCCTCTCATATGCAGGAAAAGATCCTTGGATCAAAAGAGAAGTTGCTACAATTTTCAAACCATCAAGTTCTAGAGAAATCGCTACCAAATTTTCTGAATAATTGAGTTTCATTTCCTCTACTTCTTTAGAAACTGCATAATCCAAGAGTGTTTTGATATCAGTAATAGATACTTTTGGGATAATCAAAGAAAAATCCTGACCCAGTCTGTTTGCTATTTTGTACTCAGCAAGCCTAAAACTATCACTTCCTACAAACACTAGAGACTGATCTCCATCTGTCCTAGATTTGATCAAAACACCAGTTAATACTGGAGAAAAGCTCTTTTCTGTAATTGCATACTCCACATCACTGATTCCTTTGGAAAATAAGGTAGTATCCACCATAAAGCTCGATTGTTGAGGAATTTCAGGTAATGCTACATATTCTACAGCTGGCAATCCATTAATCTCAAAAGTATCTTTTTCTGTCTTAATGGTCAAAATGTCAGTTTTTGCCTCAGCTGAAAGTTCAACTTGATCTGACTCTAAGGTTTTTAGGATATCAAGGAAAGTTCTAGCATTTACTGTAATAGACCCCTCTAAAAGGATGTTACAAGGAGCCTCGATCTCTACATATTTTTCCATATCAGTTGCTCTAATGATAAGTGTATCAATAGATGCCTTGAGATAAATATTTTGTAAAATAGGTAAAGTAGCATTTTTGGAAACAAATCTAGAAGCAATATCCAAAATAGCCAACAACTGATGACGATCAAAAGTGATTTTCATAATCTCAAACAAGTAAGGAAAATAAAAAAGATAAACTAGATACTAGTCAATGTATATTTTTTTCAGAGAGAAATTCAAACCTATTTTAGATATTTTTGAGAAGTTGTAAGTAAAGTAAAATTTATTAAAAAAACACCTAAGTAATCCATAAAAAAAGAGCCCACTTTAAAAATAAAAGCGGACTCTTTATTTATCTTCTAAATCCACTTAGAAACAAAGGTTACTATCTTTGAGCATTCTATAATATTCAAATTTTTTGATTACTTTGTTGTATTGAGACAATCCAGCAAAACTATTGCTATCTGCCGAGAAAATATCTTTGAGCTGCAAATAATTGGCTGTCTTTTCTATTGCATCTTTTTGGTTTTCTGTACTTCCAATATCTGCCAAGGCTTTATCTACACGGGCTAACGCTCCATTGGCGTCCATTGCATATTGCATATTACTTCCGAAACAAGATTCACGCAACAATTCTGAAATTTCATTTAATTCATCTTCTGAAATTCCTTTCCCATAAACATTGAAACTCATACTACCTACATATTCAGTATCATCATTTAAGATCAATCCTTGAGATTTTGCCTTATCAAAAGTAAAAGACTGAATCGCAATCAAAGGAGGAAGATCTGCGAAAAAACTCTTTAAAGCACTAACTTTATTGATCGTTGTCTCAAGTCCAATAGCATAAGAAAGTTCTGGAATGCTTCTATATTTATTTCTAAACATAAAGTAACAATAATTATCAGACTTATCTTTTCCACATACCACACTTTCTTTAATTGCTTGATCAATCACCTCTTCATCTATCAAAAGATTTTCTTTATCATCTCATTTAATATAATAATAGAGGTAACGACCAATAGCCATATTTTCTTGTAATTTATTGGTATCTCACAAAAACTCATTACCAAGATTATTTAATACCATTGCATCTCCTGAAAAATATTCTTGCACTAAATTCTGAATCGCATCTTTTTTCTGATCTCTAATAGCATTAAACAAATAATAAGTAAATTCGTTTATCAAACCAATATTTACAGGATTTGAAGTAGATGAAACCTTATCTACCAATAACAAGAATGCTCTCTTGGAATCTGATTTGAACGATACTGAAATAGGGATATAAAAATAGCCTTCTTCTTGTTCTACAATATCTCCAATTTTCATATCCATAATATCATTTACACCAACTCCTTTTCCGCTATCTCTAATAATAGAACCCCACTGAGTAATAAGTGCAATATCTTGATAAGGATCTGAATCCAAATATCTCTCCCCAATCAAAGAAAGATCAACAGAATCTCCATAAGGGTCTTTCCAAATATTAAGGGAAGGTAGAGTTAAATGTTTTAAGAAATGAGTATAAATACTAGTTCTAAATGCACTTTCATCTTCAAGTTCAGATTTAATCTGTAAGGATTGATTATACTCTTGTATCATTTCAAACAAATTTTTTGGAAACTCTGTTACAAATTCTGAATTTTTGAATACATTTAAAGAATAACTTGTGGTATTTTCTAGACTAGAAATATTCTTATTTAAAG
>CAYTFB010000004.1:0-22948 GCA_964437055.1 uncultured Candidatus Peribacteria bacterium | reverse complement strand
ACATTTAAAGAATAACTTGTGGTATTTTCTAGACTAGAAATATTCTTATTTAAAGCGAAATAGCTCGTAACAACTTTTATTGCCAAAACAAGAAAAACCAAAAAAGAAATAGCCAATAGAGCTAATGAAATTAAATAACCATTTTTATTAATAGATAGTTGTATATTTTTATTGGCAGCCTCTGAAGCTTTACTACCTTTCATTTTAGAAAAAATAGACTGCAAAGTTGTTTTAACAATATCTAAATATTTTTGCAATCAACCCTTTGTATCAGGGATAGATCTATCGATTTCTATTTTTTTGTCTGTCATCTTTATTATAGATAAGATATATAAAAGTATTGCAATTACTCAATAGTTACTTCATTATAAATAATATTGTCTTCTTCAGATACAACGATATCATCTGGAATAGTTGCATTCCCCTCTTCAAAGAAACTTCATTCAGTTGCTCCTTCACTTTCTAAAAGTAAGTCATCTAATAAACTATTTTCTGAATTGTTTAAAAGATAGTCTTCTAGATCGATTTCTTCAGTTTCTGTATTTACTAAATCTAACGCATCTCCTAAAACTAGAGAATCATATTCTGAATGAAAGTCGAAAATTTCTCTTTCGGTGTTTTTTTGAATAGGGAGGAAAAAACTTTTAACAGAATTGTTTACCACATATCTGGAACTTCCAATGGCAACAGATTTTGCATTTACCTTAATATCTCTTGCATCTATTGCCTTTCATAAAATATACAAACTTTGTTTCAAAGATTTTATCAGTTCAGAAACAACAAAGATATGAGGACTTTTGACTCCTTGATCAATCAACGCCAACTCATCTTCTTTGAAGGTATTTACCTCAATACTAAATCCAATACTACTGCTCTTAGCATCAAAACTATTGAAGATAATAGAAAAATTTGGAATATCAGAATATTCTAATTCTACATCAATAAAATTCATCAATTGTTTAAAAAAGTTGGTATCAAATCCTTTATCTAATGAAGAGGTAGTGAAATTTTTATAATAATTTTCAAAATCATTAATGACTGAACAACTAGTAGGCTCATAGGGATTATTATAACACATACTTAAATATAGTTCTATATCTTTTTCTCCCCTGAGAATCAATTCTTGAATTCTCTCTTTTACCGTATCTTTTGTAAATCCTAAAGAATTAGCTAAAGAAGATACAAACATATCCATCAAAGAAAACACTTTCATTGCACTAGAAAACTTTACAATTTCAAGAGAGACTAAGCTCCTTTGCAAAGAATCTACACTATTTTCTTCTTTAAGAATGGTTACCAACTCAATCGGGAAAAATCAATCTTTATTCATAGACTCTCTCAAAGTTTTAGCATCTTGATAATTTTGTACAATTTTGGTTCATAGGTCAATAGAAGCTGTTTGGAGTAAATCTTTCTTTTGAATAGGATTTAGGGTTTTATCTTGAAGCAAATTTACAACCTTAACATCTCAATTATCTATTAATGATAGATTATCATATTGATATAAATCAAAGATTCCCAACATTTGACCATATTTATTGTACTGTTCTCTTGTTTTTTGTACAATTTCTTGATGTTTAGGTTTTGTAATAATAGCTTTGCTTCCCTCTTGAAAGTAAATCAAAAGACTATAAGTTAAAAAGCTCAATACAATACCAATTACAATCAAAACAATATTAATTCCAAATTTAGAAGTATAATTTTTCAAGAAATGAGATTTAGTTCTTTGTCCACGAAGAGCCATTAGAGACTGTTCTTTTGTTTTTGTTTTTGAATCTAAAATAAAGGAATCATAAAGCAAATCCTCATCGGTAGTTTCTGTATTTTCTTTTTTTTCTAAAGATTCTTTGGAAGTCTGAGATAAGGAAAGTTGTTGAATTGATTTTTTTGCTTTACCAATCATATTTCACAAAAAATCCCCCCCGAAAACCTTTGATCAGTCTTTGTTTTCTGTAGAAGATTGTTTTCATAAAGATACCATATTGGCATCTTTATTTTGGGAATTTATTGTCATTTTCTCCAAATTTGAAACATCTGATATAGCTACTTCTACTTTATTTTTATCCTCTGGTTTTGATATCTCTACAGGAAATTCTTTTTCACTATTTAAGTTTTCACTAACATTTCTATTGGAATCTTGTAGTTTCGGACTATTTGAATTTTCACCATCTATATTAATGGCTCCTGGAGGAGTTCCTAGTTGATTATTTCATAAATCATCTTGAGGAACTGTTGGGGAAAATAATTCTCACATAGTTGTGGCATAAAGATAAATAAAATCATTTATTGATCAATAATAATTGTTTAGTAATAATATTCTCTCTCAAAGTATAGTCAGTTTTTTTTATTTGTCAAAAAAAAGAATAGTTTTTTATAAAAAACTATTCAATTTGATAATTATATGATATAAGATTATTTTACTATTCTCGGAGATCTTCATATTCCTCCTTTTGGGTATCCCCAATATTATTTAACTGAGCCTCACAAATCCCACAACGTTTTAGTAATGGATCTGCTAAACCTATAGCATGATAGAGCATTTCTCCGATATCAATCGTAGCACCTTTCATATCAATCAAAAAAACTTCCTCATCACCTACAGGAATCTGATCAAAATCTACAGTATCCAAAAAATTTGCACTATAAGTTAAAATCTGCACTACTCTTTGATAAGAATCGGAACAAACTTCACAATCTTCAATAAATGTAGCCTGAATATTTTCTAATTTTGCAAAAATTCAGCGTTCATCCAATGCTTGGAGAGTAAGAGTAGCTGAAATTCATTCCTCTGTCAAATTTGGAAAATCTGCCAAAAATATTTTTTCTAAAGTTACATGATCTGTCATTTTTGAATGCAAAAGGTCTGCAACTTTAAGTTTGAGTTTTGAATGAGCCATAAGCGTAAAAAAATCCAATAGAAATAAAAATTGAACATAATTACAGTATAGTGATTTTCTCATTCTTGTAAAGAATAAGTTGTTGATTTTTATTGTACAATAGCTATATACTAACTACAAGATATTTTTATCTCTTTGAAGATTCCTTGCTGATGTGACAAGATCATTGAGAATATGGAGCTTTTACCTTATTGGAAATAATTATAGTAGTGGTAGTTTTTGGTATTGGAATAGTATCTACCCTAGTTTTACTGGGAAATAATGTAGCAATGTTTCAACATACCAAAACAGAACAACAAGCCAGCATGCTCGCGCATGAAGGGATTCAGCTTTTTTTTCATCATAGAGACAATAATCTTTTTCAAGGATATCCTCGAAACTATTTTGATTACGAGGAAGGAAAGGAAATCTTTTTTGGATCAGGAGGGGCAGATTTTTTCAAAATAGGATATTCTGGTAGCCAAGAAGGATTTATCTTGGAACAAGGAAAAGATATCAAAATAGATGATTTTACAACAAACTTTGATCACTATAGACTCTATTTATTTAGTGGAGATACAATGATCTGATCCGAGGATAAGAATGCCTTTTCGCGATACACTCATGATGAAACAGGAATAGAAGATGATCGTCCTATCCAATATGCTAGATACCTAGTATTGACTGGAGCGATGGAAGGGAATAACCTCCTTCCCAAGGATAAGATTCTCAAACTAGAATCTCATGTACTCTATAAAAAAGGTACTGACGGATGAATCAAATGATGACATACTGGAGAAATTGTCATAGAAACCTTGATCGGCAACAAAGGATTTAGCAACTAATGTTACTATAAATGAAGAAAAATAAAGCATTTACTTTGATAGAGCTCATTATCGTCATCGTGCTTTTTGCACTTTTGATGGGAGTTATTCTCCAAGCCTATACCACAATCTCTCAAGTGACTTTCAAACTAGAGCAAGAAAAAGAAGTCTGAAGAGAATATTTGATTTTGTCTCAGCTTTTAGAAAATATTGCTGAAGAAGCTACTATTGATTATGAAAGATATGGAGATCATTTGACTCAAGAATCTAGTAAATGACTCACAAATACTCTCTATCTCACAGGAGGGAAACGAGCTAGGACGAGCATCTATTCTAGTGGAGAGTGTTTGTCAATGAATGAGTTTTTACGAAATTTTGAAAATAAAAGAGAAGAATTTGATCCTCTCAACTATCACTGTGAACTTATCTTGGAGCAAAAAGATGAAAAAAATAATAGCAAAATCATCAGTCTGATCCCCAATCAAGCAATTCTCCAAAGTAAGATGATGTTTAAAGTCATTCCTTTTTTATCAAATAAGGATATTTTAAATCCAACAGACCCTAATGAAGATTCAAAACTAAATATGGGACAGCCAGGTTTTTGGATTTTTGGCTCATTAGCTGGAAAGTTTTTTGAACCGAAGAAATGGACCAATAACACCTTATTACCTTTACAAATATTTTATACACTCAATGGTCCAGTAGCAAGTATTTATGATGTAGATATTACCGATGGAGAATAACAACTTCAAACCAAAGGGGAACATTTTAGTTCTCGTAATCTTGATCCTCACTGCTTCTAGCTTGATGGGGCTTTTGGCTCGATCTTTTCTCAAAAATTTTATCGTATATCAGAGTCAGATCTATCATCACCAAAAAGCAACCAGTATGACAAAAGCTGGACTAGAACTAGGACTTGCAATGGTAGAAAATCGCGAAATCTGATTTGAATATCACATTATAGGAGGAGATAATCCACTCACTGGAAACTTTATCTATTGTGGAGAGGATTGCGACTTTAGTTTAAAAATTAGCGCAAATGCTCCTGCGGTGGTACAAAATTACCGAGAATTCTGAGAACAATGTGATAAAGAAGAGTATCAAGAAAATCGTATTGTTTTGAATCCAGGAGTGGCTCTAGCCATTCCCCTCTTTAAAGACAAGGGAGTAGAGAGTATACAAGAAGCTCTAAAAATCTCTGATAAAAGAAATAATCTACAAATAAACGAACTAAATGTAGAAACAATTTATCCAAATCCTGCAAACTTTGAAAATTCTCAAATTAAAATAATTATTACAGAAAATTCTTTTGATACCCAACCTGGCGGTTTAAAAAATTTGGGACAAATTAGTGCTGATTGAATAAAAAATGCCTACTATCTCATTAGAAATGAAAGCAAAGCAGCCGTTAAAATTTGCCTTAAATCTAGGAACAAAGAGAAAACGATTCCCCAAGAAAATAGTCTCATTGAAAGTTTTGGAAGTTTTAGAAATACCATTCTCTGAAAGAGGGCAATCTTCAAAAAAGGAATTCCAGAATTTCTCAAAGGAGATGCGATCCGAGGGAATGAATAATATCTTATTTATTAGAAAGTAATACAGAATCAGATTGCTAGTTAGACTTTCTGATTTTTTATGCTTGTTTTTCATAAAGTTCATCGGTATTGAAAAGCAGATAACTCATCCAGATTCCTGATCCAATCAAAAGCAAGATACTGAGCCAACTCAGCTGCTGAGCTAATGCAAAATTAAACATTCCATGGATCAAAGTCCCCACCAGTAATGCAAAAAAGAATCTCAAAATCAAAGGAATCTGAGTATGATTCGTCCTAATAATGATCAAAGCAATGGTTCCCGTTGCTACCAGATGGAGCATCACCGAAAAGATTCCTCTCCCAATCAAAATTCCGACTTCTTTTTGAACAATTAGACTCAAGAGATTTTCTAGCAAAGCAAAAGCCAGACCGATACTTAGTGAAAAGAAAAGTAATTTGGAATAGCTCTGCTGAGTAAGGCGAGCCGTTTGATTGCTACTCAGAGAGATTTTGAGCAATTCCTCAGCGTAGGATAAAATAATAAAATACATTATCGTCGTCTGGATTCCTGATTTAATCCCCACCATTCCAATCAGCAAGAATGAGATAGCTCCTACGATCCATTGCATCCAAAGAGGAATTTTTCTAAAGTTTTGAAAAAGTGGCAATAAAAAGAATGTGAAAAGCAAAATATATCCTAGGAAAATCCACAAAGCTGAGGAGCTAAAATTTTGGACAAAAAGCAGATGTTCTCGACCGATCCGAACTAATACATATTTGTAGAGATACAAAAAAACTACCAATAATGCTCCAAATCCCAACGATTTGAGAGAAAATTTTTGTTTTGAGGATCGAGAAGAAAAAAGCTGATTGAGCAACCAGATCCAAAACCGTAGTATCACTCGAAAGGTGATCAAAATTCCTATTCCCTTGATTCGCATGAGATCAATCACAGCTAGATTAAGCTAAAATTATTTTTTGCTAAAAGTTTGCCATTCTTGTAAGATTCGTTCTGCCAGCACCAGTTCCTGATCTTGGACCGTCACAATAAAAACCTCTTGTGCAGTAGCTCCTTTAGAAAGCTTGAGTTTGAGTCCGGTCAAGGTTGGATAAGAGATCGAACATCTTAGGAGAGCAGATCCCTTTTGTTGTCTTGCAATCCTCCCCGGGATAATCCTTTGAATCTCAGGATGTTTAGCCAAATGTCCCAAAAAGGCGATAAATTCTGGCAAAATGGTATGTTCTGATTTGAGTTTTTCAAGAGTCTTGGTCATCGAGAAATAATACTATTTGGATACAAAAAAGATGAGATAGCTAGGTTATATGATTTTCTCTCTCTAAAACAATATCAAAAAAATCAGCTCAAAAATCTGCAGAATGCTTCTCTTTTAAATAACTATTTCATAAAAATCTGAAAAATGAAGAAATCACTTGTAATAGTTGAGTGTTTTTTTACTCTCTGAGAAGCCAATCAGATTTTAATTATTTATTTATCATAGCAAAGAACTCAGAATGCAAACAATCGAAGAAATATTACAAAATCCTAACTTTAGCCAAAAGTTTATCCTAGAAAAACTCCTCACCCACCATCTAAATCTCTCTAGGGAAGAACTCTGGCTCCAGTCAGAAAGGAAATTAGAACCAGACTTAATAAATCTAATCAAAGAGCAATATCATGCCTATCAGGTAGAAAAAAAACCTTTAGAATATATTTTGGGGAAGGTTAGTTTTTTTGGGATTGATTTTTTCGTCAATGAAGATACTCTGATCCCGAGACCAGAAACTGAATATATGATCCAAGGAATCTCTGAATATCTACAAAATAAAGATCAAGAAAATAGGGTTCTCATGGATATTGGGACTGGATGTGGAGTGCTGGGAATCTCAACTCTTTTACAAAATCCTCAAAACTGGGATGTAGTCTTTTTTAGCGATATTTCTCCTCAAGCATTGACTGTAGCACAAAAAAATTATCAGAATCTGATCAAAGAAAAATATCAGACTCATTTTTTAGTCAGTGATCTCTGTGATTTCTGGAGTGAAAAAGAAAAAGAATTTTCAGAAAAGGAAATCATTCTCATTGCAAATCTCCCCTATATCCCTCATGAGACTTTCCTCACTAATGCTCCTCAAAATGTACTAGAATGGGAACCAATGATGGCTTTTGTAGGAGGAGAAGATGGACTGGACTACTATAGGCAGATGTTTACTCAATGGGAAAGTTTGAGAAGTAGAAAGCAAGTAGTGATGTTTTTGGAAATGATGAGCTGGCAACAGAGGATTTTGGAAAAAGAGTTTGCTGATCGTATCCAGTTTGAAACGATCAAAACTTTTCATTTCAATATTATTATCCTCAAGGCAAGCTTTATCGACTAAGAGAATCTGATATTATTTAACTAAGAAAAAAGGGAGTCAGACTCCCCTCTTTTCTTATACTATCAGTTTGATATAAGATTATTTTTTGATAATCGCTTCAATTGCTGCATAGTGTCCTTCTTCTTTAGCATTAATGATAATATAAAGTTCATCGCCTGGTGCTCCAGCAAAAAAACTTACTGCGGCCTGATTGAGAAAAAAAACCTTTCCATCTTCAGTATTTGCGGTGAATTTATTGTCATCCGTTTTGGAAAGAATTGCTCTGATATGAATTCTCTCTGCAGGATTGATTAGTTTGAAAATAAATTTACCATCTGGCTGGATTTTGAGCTTCATCACATCTCCAGGGATCAACTTGGTTTTGCTAGAATAGTTCATCGGTACTGGATACTTTTTCTGATCTGCAGCAATGAGATAGTAACCATCAAAAATTCCTTCTACTACTTCTACCCCTTCTTCTGAATAAGATTTGAGATCTGCTGCAGTATTCACATTTTTTTCCAAAAACTCTGCAAAAGAATCGGGATTGCTAGGATCAAAAGCCTCTAGCTGGCTCAAAGTTGCTTTAACTCTTTTGAGTTCCATTTCTGCTTTTTTGAGCGAATTTTGTGCAAATTTCACCATCTGGACATAGGATTTCATCATTTCATCCTGTTTTGTTTTTGTTTGGGTCATCGATTTTTTTTAAGATAAATAAAACACTATGAGTATAGTTTTTTTTCTCCTAAATGCAAATTTCTGAGGAAACATTTTACCTAAACCTAAAGAAAAATATTTAAAAATAGACTTGCTTATCAGAGAGTCAAAAGTATAGTAAAAAAATCAGAACCTTTATTTTTTTATGATTTCATAATGTTTAAAATTGCTTACTCTCCTAACCTCAAAGGTGAGATTTTGATTTCTGGAAGTAAAAATGCTGCACTCCCCATCGTAGCCACGAACTATTTAATCGATCAACAAATTCAACTCTTAAATAAGCCTCATATCAGTGATGTGCTCTCTATGGAAAAATTAGCTGACCAAGCTCTCACAGATTCCAAAGAATATTTTGATCTCACATCAGAATTGGCTACGAAATTTAGAGCCTCAATCCTCCTAATCCCCGTAGGGCTGAGAAAATTTGGAGAAGTTAGATTTGTAGGATCTGGTGGATGCAAAATTGGGAAAAGACCACTTGACACCTTTGATGATGCACTCCACAAAGCAGGAGTAGATATCAGCTATGGAGAACAAAAAATCTATAAAGTAACCTGAAAACCCAAAAAAAATATTATGCTCCAAGAGTTTTCTGTGACTGCTACTGAGGCATTGATCAGCTATTTAGCATTTTTGGAAGATATTGACTATGAGATCACTATCTATCAGGTGGCAACGGAACCTCATGTCAAAAATCTGATCGCTTTCCTCAATACAGCAGGCGCTGATATTCAGATGAGAATCGATCATACCATCACCGTTCGTCCCAAAAAGGTAAATATTCAGCAAGACAGTTTTGAAATCATCAGCGATTATATCGAGGCGGGAACCTATTTTGCAATCGGAGCTGGAGCGGATAATAGTGAATTGATCATCAGAAATATAAATGTAGATGATCTCTCTGCAATGTACAATATCGCAGATAAAATTGGGATCAATTTTAAAATTTTGGACAAAAATACGATCAAGGTAGACTCTTTTAATAAAGCTAATTACAAAGCTACCAAATTAGAAGTCAGAATTTTCCCAGGATTTCCTAGTGATTTGCAGTCTATTTTCTGAGCACTAGCTACCCAATTTAGTGGTATCACTAAAATCTTTGAAACGCTTTATGAAGGGAGATTTGGCTATCTCAATGAACTAGAAAATCTCTGAGCAAGAATAGAAATCCTCAATCCTCATCAAGCCATCGTCATCGGAAAGACAGCACTCCAGGGAGGCTATGTTTCTAGTACAGATCTCAGAGGTGGAGGTGCAATGGTCTTGGCAGGAATCATGGCCCAGGGAGAGACCTTTATCATGAATGAGGAAATCATTGCAAGAGGTTATGCAGATATTGTTAATAAACTGACTCAGGTGGGAGTAAATATTGTACAAGAGTAAAAACTACCTCTTTATATAAAAATTCCAAAATAAGGAAAAAATAGAATTTTATTCTAAACTGACTTTTTTATGCAACTCCTCAAAACATTTCAAATTTCTGAAGATAAGAAATATTCTCAAAAAACAACAAGAGAAGCATCCAGAGGAGTAATTTTTGATAAAAAGGGAATGATTCCACTCCTCCGAGTCTGAAGGGATCAGCATCACAAACTTCCTTGAGGTGGATTGGAATGAAATGAAGATCCAAAAGTTGCTTTTGAGAGAGAAGTGCTAGAGGAATGTGGATGCACAATTGAAAATATTCATGTCATTTGAAAAGTAGTCCAACAAAACTCTACTTGGCAACAAACTTCCTATTACTACTATGCTGAAATTATTTGAAAAGCATTACCTCATTTTACAGATAAAGAAATCAGTCTCGGTTTTGAGCTCAGACGATATCCTCTAGAGGAAGCACTCAGTATTCTACAAAAAGATATTCCCTCTTATGAGAGAGGAAAATATATCTTAGAAAGAGATCTTTTCATTTTAAATAAAATTTTAGCAAAAATAAGATAAAATGCTTATCAACTACTCAAACTATTTTCTCATCTATCATCCTAAAAGTTCTAGTAAACAAGCACTCCTCTACATCCCTGGGATTAATTTCGATTCTCAGCAGATTGATCGACTCATCCAAGTAGCTACTCAAGAGGGATATCATCTTTTTATCCTACAGTTTCCTTATCATCTAGGAAAAGATACTTTCACTGATCGAAATCTCTCAGAAGAGCAAAACTTTTACTCCGAAGCATTAGCTTGGCTCTACAAGCAATTTCCTCATTTTTCTTATCATTTGATTGCCAAAAGTTTCTGAGCAGTCAAAGTTTTTCTCACCCCTCAAGACTGGATCAAGTCTTATAGTTTTATCGCTCCGGCTATTTTCTTTGCTGAGATAGATAACCTTGAACAGATCCAAAATACCAAATATGGAAATATTGGTCAAATAGATGAAATACTTCTACCAAACAATATACTCCATCATTGGACAGCTCCAACTCTCTTGATCCATGGAAATCAGGATCAGACCATCAGTATCCATAATTCAGAAAAAATTCTGAATCAACTCACTAGTGATACACAATGGATTGAAATTGCAGGAATGGGACATAGTGATACCACACATTACCACCAAGAAATCTGGCAACAGCTTTCAGATTTTTTAGAGAATAATCAATAGTTTTTTAACCCAAAAAATAACCTAAATCTTTCCTTCTTTCTTTGCCAAAGATCTGGCACTTTCTGTCAGGTATTTTTTCCTCACTCTAATATTTTGTGGAGTCACTTCTACCAATTCATCATGCCCGATATACCCTAGCGCATCTTCTAGACTGAGAGTTCTGATGGGATTGAGTCTCATCGCCTCATCATTTCCACTATTTCTGACATTATTTTGCTGTTTATTGATCGTCAGGTTTACCGTCATATCATTGTGACCTTTGAGATATTCTCCCACAATCATCCCTTCATAGATCTGCTGAGCAGGTTGTACAAAAATTGGACCTCTTTCTTGGAGTTTGAAGATTCCATAACTCATAGCTTGACCATTAGCAGAACTAATCATTGATCCGACTTCTCTTTTGTGAATTTCTCCTCTCCACTCTGCATAATGTGCAAAAGAAGAATACATAATCCCCTCTCCTTTGGTCATGAGGATAAATTCTCCTCTAAATCCAAGCAAACCTCTGGTCGGGATCTCAAATTCAATCGTCGTCAGTCCATTGATACTTTGCATGCTTTTCATCATTCCTTTACGATTGCTAATTGCTTCAATAATCGTACCTGAAAGCTGATCTTCTACACTGATGACCAACTGTTCAATCGGTTCCAGTTTTTTGCCTTGCTCTTCTTTAAAAATCACCTGAGGGGCGGCCACTTGTAGTTCTCGTCCTTCTCTCCTGATACTTTCAATCAACACTCCTAGATGGAGCTCTCCCCTTCCACTGACGATAAATTTTCCCTCAGAAAAATCTACCTCCATCCCGACATTAGTTTCCAATTCTTTTTGAAGTCTCTCTTCTAGATTCCTGGTGGTCATATATTTTCCTTCTTTCCCTGCAAAAGGAGAATCATTGACCAGTAGTTCCATTTTTAGGGTCGGCTCATCGATAGCAATACTTGGAAAAGGTTCTACCGGACCAACACTCACTGTCTCTCCCACAAAAATAGAAGGAATCCCAGAAATCGTAATAATATCTCAGCAGTTTGCAGATTCCTGTTCGATTCTCTGGATCCCAAGGGTAGTAAAGATTTTGGCGATTTTCCCAGTTCTAGGTTTGCCCTCATTATCATAAATCATTACTTGTGAACCAGCTTTGAGACTCCCTTCATACACTCTCCCAATCCCGAGTCTCCCCAAAAAATTGTCATATCCGAGATTGACAATCTGCATCTTGAAAGGTTGCTCAGATTTGTTTGGAGCTTCTGGTACATAGTTTAAAATCGCCTCAAAAAGCGGTGTCATATTCTTTTCTTTACTCGCTAATGCAGTAGGGAGAAAATCCAGGTCATTGAGCGCAAATCCTTGTTTGGCACTAGTATAGATAATTGGGAAATCTGCCTGTTCATCCGTAGCTCCGAGTAAAATAAAAAGATCAAATACCATATCAATTACTTCTCTGACTCTGGCAGTAGGTTTATCAATTTTATTGATTACGAGCAAAGGTTTGAGTCCAAGTTCTAGAGATTTTTTGAGGACAAATTTGGTCTGTGGCATGGGTCCTTCATAGGCATCTACTACCAGGATCACACTATCCACCATCCTCAGTACTCTCTCCACCTCACTCCCAAAATCAGCATGTCCAGGAGTATCTACGATATTGATCCTCTCCCCTTTTCGCTCAACTGCAGTATTTTTGGCATAAATAGTGATCCCTCTTTCTCTCTCCTGATCGTTATTGTCCATGATCAGATCGCTACCTTCCAGTGCCTTGAGTGTTCCTGACTGTTGTAATAATTGATCTACCAAACTTGTCTTCCCATGATCCACATGAGCAATGATCGCAATATTTCTAATACCCATCTCAAAAAAAACAAACTAAAGTTGCTTGAAAAGCTGATTACTATACTATTTTTGCCCAAAAAAGTGAGAACCATGCTCCAATACTCCCTCTAGTATAATGAAAAGTCAGCTTTTTGCTAGTAGATCTTTCTCAAAAAAACATCTTGCAACTTTGACTTGACTTGTGGTTTTTTTTGTGTAAATTATTTTTACAGGAAAATAAAAAAAGAAAATTTAATTATGAAAACAAAAAAGAAATTACGAGCTCCTCCACTTCGGAGCTAGCAATAAAGAAAAGTGGGGAAAATAAAAAAAATTAATAAATTAAAAAAAAATAAAATGAAAACAATAATTGAAAATGGAATAAATCGATATTCTGATGAAGCTTTAGAGGAATTTAAAAAAATTCTATTGGAAAAAAAGAAAAAAGCTTTACAAGAAATTGAATCAGCCAAGGGAGTATTCCAAAACTCTGATAGCTTTGGTAATACGGACGAAGAAGTTGTTTTAAAAGCGAGTATTACCTATGGTATTGAAGGTATAAGTACCAGGCAAGTTGATTTTTTAAAAAACATCAATAATGCCTTGCAAAGAATTGAAAATAAAACTTATGGTATTTGTTGCGAAACGGGAAAAATTATCCCAGAAAAACGCTTAAAAGCAGTACCAACAACAACAAGATCAATTGAAGTAAAAAAAAATACTAATTTAAAAAAAAGTCAAAATGGAAACTAAAGAAGCAAATAGAGTCAAAGAATCAAGTTTAACAACAATTCTTAAAGTTTTAAAACAAGGAAGAGGAAATATTATTTCACATTCCCATCCTCGAACAACAATTGATTTCTCTGAGACAGATTGCTCTGCTATAGAAAAAATAGGAGGGAAAGATCTCGTTCTTAATAACCAAATTACTGTATTTAGAATAGTACCTGGAAAGATTAAAGTTTATACCCCAGAAGCAAACAGCAATGTGGTAGCAAAAAGTTTCCGTCAAAATAGCGGAGAAGGAATAGAACTCTTTTATAAAAGAGTTCTTCAAGAAGTCTTTTAAGCAATAAATCATTTCAAAAAAGGAGTCCTGTTTATCTCGACTCCTTTTTACTTTACATCAAAAAAAAGCTGCTTTAGATTTGAAATAGGGATACATATTACTACACTGAAAAATAGTGACAGTGATTTATTTTTTTATTCTTAAAACTTATGCAAGTAAGTATCGGATTTTCTTGACCAGCAGGGAGCTGAGTCAATACCGCCGGACTCCTCTTGGCCGAACTATTGGCTCAAAAAGGATATACCGTGCTTGGAGACAAAGAATACGCCTCCATCATCAAGGGAGACAATAACAACTTTTTCCTCTACATTTCTGACTCAGAGGATCAGGTTTTTATCCAGAAAAAGATCGACTATTTTCTCGCCTATGATCCTTATGCGGTGAGTAAAAATGAGAGCATCTACGATCTCCAAAAAGTCTTTATGATCAAAGAAGAGAAGTGTAAATACAAAAACACTTTTACCCTCGGAGCTGCACTCAAAATTTTTGGAATTCCTTTAGCAGAAGGAAAGACTATTCTCCAAAAACAATTTGAAAAAAAAACCTTTAGTACAGAAATTATCGAACAGAATTTTATCGATTTAGCAGCTGGATATCAGTATATTATTGATAACTGCGAAGATGCCTGTGATATCTATCATCTAGAAAAGAGCGTAGGTAACTCAAAACAATTTATGTATGGAAATGAACTGATTGCCAAAGGAGCAATGGCTAGTGGACTAGATTTTTATGCAGCTTATCCAATGACTCCTGCATCAAGCATTATCGATGAAGTAATCAAAAATCCTGAGGTGACTTTTTTCCAGGGAGAAGATGAGATTGCAGTCAGTATGGCAATGCTCGGAGCAAAATTCTGAGGGAAAAGATCCATGTGTGGAAGTAGTTGAGGAGGATTTGCTCTCATGTCAGAGTCTCTCTCCTTTTCTCATCAGGCAGAAATCTGAGGAGTTTATGTCCTCTCTCAGAGAGATGGTCCAAGTACCGGAACTCCAACCTTTACTGGTCAAAGTGATCTCAACTATGCACTCAACGCTAGCTTTGGAGATACAAAACCGATTGTATTTGCTCCTTCTAGTTTTGAGGAGGCCTATACGTTTGCAGGGAAAGCACTCAACCGATCTGATCAGTATCAGCACCCAGTCATTATCCTCCTAGACAAGCAACTCTCAGAAT
Source organism: uncultured Candidatus Peribacteria bacterium (assembly GCA_964437055.1). Taxonomy (GTDB): domain Bacteria; phylum Patescibacteriota; class Gracilibacteria; order Absconditabacterales; family Absconditicoccaceae; genus HOT-345. The sequence continues at coordinate 7,994 of CAYTFB010000004.1, read as the reverse complement.
CTTATCTAACCATCAATCCTGAGCAACTCATCGCAGAACCGATCAATAGAGGAAAACTCGCAAAACCAGAAGCTGAAGACAAATTTCAAAGATATGAACTCACAGAGGATGGCATTTCTCCTTATAGTGTCCCTGGAGTGGAAAATACCACCTTTATCGCGACCTCTTATGAGCACGATGAGTATGGATTTACCAATGAAGAACCAGTACTCAAGGGGAAGATGATGGAGAAAAGGTTCAAAAAAATGGATACTTTTATCAGCACAGAGTTTAGTGAAGAGTATTATGGATATGAGATCATCAATCCTGATGCAGAAACCTTTTATATCACGATGGGAGTCAACCGCTATGTCTTAGAGCAGCATATCGCTGGCAATGACAAACTCTGAGTCATCATCATCAAAAACTTTTATCCTTTTGATCTGAGACTCAAAGACTTTTTGGATCAAAGAGCAGAAAAAATCAAAAATCTGATTTTTGTAGAGATGAATTATAGTGGGAATCTCCAAGATCTAGTCCGTAAAGAATGTGAACTCTTTGGCCCTTGGAATCCAAAAATCTCTCATCAGAGAAAATATACTCTTTATCCAATCTTTAGAGAGGATCTAAGCTAAAAAACAAATAAATAACTGCTATTTTACTCTTTGTCTGAGTAATCATGATCCATCATCAGATTAGAGAAGCTACGCGAGCAGATCTAGAAGCGATTGTCCTGATCAATACCCAGTGCTGGCAAAAGAACTATCATAGAATTATCGCAGCAGACTATCTTGCAAGTATCAACTACCAGGATCAACTCAAAAGATGGCAGAGATATCACCAACATGCAGAACAGTTTGATGCTCTCTTCTTGGTGAAAACTGACTGAGATCAGAAGATCCTCGGCTATCTCTTGGCACAGCGCAACGATCAGAGTGAAGCTATCGATCATGAGATCGAGATTGTACAGATCTATGTAGATCCTGAGCATCAAGGGAAAGGAATTGGAAAAGAACTCTTTCATGCACTGATGCAGCATCCTAAGTATCAAAAAAATCAGACTTTTTATCTCTTGACCCTCAAAGACAATCATAGATCCTGCAACTTTTACCAACAACTCTGAGGAAAAGCATTTATCACCCTCCCCAGAGAAATTGGAGGGATCAGCTATCCTCTAGCAGGATTCTTTCGAGAGAGAAGGAAGCAATAAACTTACCTTAAAAAATATATCAACAATATTTGACTAATTAAAAAAAAAGATATAATCAGCATGAGAGTTAAGTTGTTTTCTACTACAACTTAGCAAGAGAACAAAGTTCTCCTACTCTTTTTTACTTTCTTATATCTATCACCATGAAAAATCAAACTCGTAAAACCACGCTCCTGACTCACATTGCAACAGCAGCATCGCTCTTTTACTCTCTGATGATTTATTTGTATCTGCATATCTCAGCATGAGCAATTACGAAACTCTTGAGTAATGGAATGCTAACTGCAGTACTAGGAGAAAGTGGAGAAGCATTTAATGTGATCATGCTCCTTTTACAACAAGAATCCTTTGCCAGATTTGCAGTAGGAGGAATATGGATCGCACTAATGCTATTATTTATTTCTCAGCTTTGGGAAATCAAACAACAACCCTATAGTATTAGATCCGCTATCGGACCGGTTATCGCAACAATTGTAGCTGTTTTGATGTGGTATCTCAATGGAGGGATGGCTCTAGGCGGTATCAGTAGCATCCTGATCGCTTATCTCATTCTTTGAGGAGCAATAGGGTATCTCTACTGGATTTGGAAGCCACTCAAAAAAAACAGTATTCTAGGTTTTGTAGTCAGTATCCTGATTCTTTTGGTGCTTTTGTGGGGAATGGGATTTTTGCCTTTACTCTGAATCTAAGTTACTATACATTCAATAATTAATTAACATACCTTTTTAATTTACTTATAATGATCAAATCATGAGACACAAACTCAATAAAATGCAACGATGCCCAGGATGTGGGGACTTTTTTATCCATATTGCACTGAGGCAGGCACTCAAAGAACTCGATATCCCTCTACATAAAGTGGTACTCATCACTGGGATTGGCTGTAATAGTAAAATGAGTCAGTATTTGGAAGGTTATGGACTGGAAACCCTCCATGGGAGAGGAATCCCTTTTGCAACGGGAGTAAAACTCGCAAATCCTGATCTCACGGTGATCTCACTCTCTGGAGATGGAGATAGTTATGGAATCGGAATTGGGCATCTTATCCATGCAGCGAGAAGAGATATTCCCATCCTCCACATCACTGCGGACAATGAAAACTATGCTTTGACTACTGGTCAGGCTTCTGCTACTACTTCTCTAGGAGCAAAAACCAAATCTACTCCTGCTGGGAATGAACTCCCTCCACTCCATCCACTCAAACTCTTGGAGGCGACAGGATGTAATTTCCTCAGACATGTCGTAGATAAAGAGGTAAAAGTAGTCAAAGAAACTATCATGGAAGCGATCCAACATCCTGGATTTTCTCATATCAATATCGAGCAAGCTTGTCCAAGCTGGAAAAGGCGATAAACTAGCAAATACTAATAGTATCTTCAGATTTATTTTACCCTAACTCATCAATCATGGCAAGCGTTTGGCAAATTTTGACCGCATTAGGGACAGGTTTGGTCGTAGGAGCACTTTTTACGTTCCTTAAACTCCCCTCTCCGGCTCCCACAGCACTAGCAGGAGTGGCAGGGATCCTCGGAATTTTTCTCGGAGCTCTGCTGGTAGATTATTTACTCAAAATATAAACATATTCTTTTAGATCCAAATGGAAAAGACTACTTTTGGTCACTATCAGATCCAAATAACAGAAAAATCTGATTTTGATCCTTTGATCCAAAACTATCCCTCACTGCAAGGGCAGGTTTTTCGTTGTAAGCAAATCCATAGCAATCAGATCCATCTCTGGCATCCCCAATGGGACAACGACACTCCTGGAGATGGGATCATAGCTGATACCACAGGGATCAAACTTGGAGTCGGAGTCTCAGACTGTAATGCCGTTGTGATCATGGGAGAGCAACGATATGGGATCCTCCATGCAGGATGGGCAGGACTCAAAGAAGGCATCATCTCCAAAATGTTTGAAAAGCTGACTGAACTGGGAGAGTCTGAATTTAGTGTTTTTGTCGGTCCAAGTATCAGAACTTGTTGCTATGAGGTGGGAGAAGAATTTACCGAATGGGTAGATGCCAAGTATTTACAAGAAAATATCCGTGGTCGCTATCAATTTGATATGATCGCGATGATCCAGGATCTCTTGAGAGAGTATCCTTGTAAACAGATCCAGATCCATCCTAGCTGCACCAAATGTTCTAGCAACTTTTGGAGCTATAGAAGAGGTGATGGGATCAATAATTTTATCACGATAGAAAAATACTAAATGCAACTTATTGTTCAATCTGTAGCTCATGCGGAGCTCAAAGTCTGGGCTGATCATCAGCAAACTCAGCCACTCAAATCAGCAAACATTTGAAGAGGAATCCTGATCTATTTTGGAGTCAGTAAAGCAGATGAAAGCCGTGAAGACTGGCAAATTGCGATTGATAAATTTACTCATAAGCTCACAACGCTCAAACTTTTGGCCAGTCCTGAAGGGAAAATCGAGACTCCCCTCTCTGAGCTTGGTAATCAAGTCATGATAATCTCCAATTTTACCATTTTTGGGAAATATAAAAATGGAACCAAAATAGATTTTTCTCAGAGTGGATCTTTTGCCTTTTCTCAAAAGGTTTATGAGTATTTTATCCAAAGTTTAGAACAAGCAGGATTTGAAGTAGCAAGTGGAATCTTTGGAGCAGAGATGGAAGTAAATACTTGCAATCAAGGTCCGATTAACTATCTTTGGGAACTGTAATACTGATCGAGTAAGGAAAGAATAAAATATTGAAACATAATGACTCAACTCCTGCGCGATATCACGAGAGTAATACCCAAAACACTTTAACCTTTGAATTTCTAGATCGATGAAAAAAAGTCTGATTTTGTGAGGAATGCTGTTATTTGCCAGCATCGCCCCAATGTTTGCTCAAGAAGCGCTCACTACCGAGTTTCCAACAGAAAAACTAAGCTGTAATTATCAGATCACAGGAGCGCAAAATCTTCTCCTCCATCAAGAAGGGATCTTTACCCTCCTCAATGCCGAGGGAGAGCCAGCACAAGAAGAAAACTTCACTTTTCTCCTCGATGGGAAAAAACTAGATAGAGAGGGAGCAAGTAGCTATTATCAGTTTGAAAATACGGGAAGCTATCTCTTGCAAGTGGAAATCGACCAAGAACTCTGTCAGCAAAATATTGAGTTTCCAATCAGAGTTTTTGAACAGCAACTCCTCTATCTCGGAGAAACGCACGATGCCTTTGAGCTAGGATTTTATGAAAATATTTTGAATGCTGGATACCATCTCAAAAGAATCATCCTCAACAGCAAAGAACCCAATCTCAAAGAACATGTCTCCAGAGAGGATTTGCTCTACTCCAATCCGATCATCATCAATGAGAAAAATTTTATCCCTGTATTGGAATACTATATTGCAAATAAATCGGATCAGGATGCAGTAGCAAAAAATCTCATCATCATCACCAATGATAGTCCTCAGCTCCTCAAAAGGAGACTCTCACAATATGCCAATCTCCTCGAAGAAGATCAGCTTTTTATCCTCAAACCTTTTGATTTTCTCAATCTCCTCTCAGATATTGCTTTGGGAAATTCTTTCCTCGATAAACCCTATTTGCTCAATTTTTCCTGGGATTTCAAAGATAACTCACAGTGGCTCTTTGTCTCCTATCTGATCGATCTGATGCTCCAAAATAATCTCCCCCTTGAGCTCCTCAGTGGTCTCCTAGCGCTCGCAGTGGTCGTAGTGCTGATCAGTGTTTTGAGGCAAGTTTTTGGATTTTCTGTGTTTGGAGTGTATCGGCCTTTGCTTTTGGGGCTCATCGCAGTCAATGTAGGAGGAAGATTGACAGTATTTTTGGTGATCTTGGCGATCATCTCTACCGCTCTAGTCGATCTCTTGTCCAAAAGACTTTACCTCCTCAGTAGTGCAAAATCCAGCATTCAGATTACTTTATATTTTTTGCTCTTTAGTATTGCCTACTGGATCAATAGCAAATATCAGCTGATCAATATCCAGCTTTTCAACGGAGAGTATCTAGTTTTTGCGGTGATTTTGATGCCGATCATCATCAATAGATCCCTCCAGAGTTTCAATCCGCTCAAAAAAGCCTGGCGAATCTCCTTGGGAGAATTTCTCCTGATCAGTTTAATTGTTTACTTTTTTGTCAAATCGATCTGGATCAACAACCTCCTCCTCTCCTATCCAGAGATCGTAGTAGTTGTATTATTGTTAGAAATATTGGTAGGAAGGTATAGTGGTTTACAGGTTTTTGAGATGCTGAGATTTATGCCCTTGATCAAAAGGCATTTGGATGAAGATGAAGAAGAGTAGAAAGGTATAAAGCAACAATTTTTTATTCTAATGATTAGTGGTGCACTTCATATGATAATGTTTTTTAACATAGAATGTGTTGCATTTCTGTGAAGATTCAATATAAGTATCCATGTTTGGAAGATGTTCTTTAACAATTAATATATCAAATCAAAATTAAAAAAAGTAATTTATGAACAATTTAAGTAAATTTTTTAGCTTATTGGTTTTATTTGTTTTTTCCTTAAATAACCTCTCTTTTGGGCAGTTATTACAAAAAACATCTTATCATCAGGAGAATGCTCCTGGAGTTATTTATTTTAATTCTGAAATAGAGGCATCTGAGTATATAGCATCAATAAATGGTGATATAGTGTGGGATTCTGGCATCATAACTGTTTCTCTAGTATCTTGGACATCTTCTCCTATTTCAGTTCCAGATGCTTGGCAGGTAATAGTCGTTCGCTTAAGTGGCGGTAGTGCATTTCCAGTGGTTGAATACAACTATGCAGAGAATAACATTAAATGGCAAATTCAGGCAACACAAATGGGTAGTAACCATGGTCCCATAAAATATGGATCTGGTAATCTCAAAGTGGTTATAAAATCCAGCAATTTACAGATTCCTGTTGAATGTCAAGTAATTGTTTTAGAGAAATAAATCTCTAAATAAACCTCTTTAATGTCTTCCAAACAGAAAGAGGGATCATTTATCCCTCTTTTTTTATAATCTAAACTATATAATTATGAAACTTATATCTAGATTTTTTAATTTTTTTTGTATTCTTATATTCTTTATTTCTATTCTAGGAAATTTTTATTTTTTGAATATTTTCATTCACGAAATAACATATCCATCAATTATTGGAAATTCAGCTACTTTCTGAAAGCATTTATTTTCTCTATATGAGAGATACCCTTGATTAAGTAATAACTTAATGGAAAATATAATAAAAAAAATGAGACCTTGAGGAGAAATGGAACCTTTTTTGTTAAATAGAGTTAATAATCCACAGACAGTTTTTATTGCTTCCTGAACTACAATAGAAACTCCATTGGATAAGTCTATATATAACTACAATCTTATAATTAATACACAGGATATAGGCAATCTTTCAAAAGATAATCCTAATTTTATTGTACAATGAGAATACTTTGATGATAACACTATTATAGAATTGTATTTTAAGAATGCAGATTTACAAATAAATCAAATTGAACTATTGAATAATCAGTTAACATGATTTTGGGACAATCATATGTCTATTGATTATCGTTATATAGGGCTTGATACAGATACATCAATGAAAATGTTTCAATGAAATTTTTGTCTGAGATTATTGTCTTCACCGATCATGTATGATATATGAAAAAGCAATGAAATGAACGATTGTCATAATATAGTTCTTCTTAGACCGATAAACTATCCTAAGAGTAGGATAAATATTTCTTTATTCCCACAAAACAAAGAGGTTCCTGCCGAAATGAGAACTCTCTACATGCCTTTAAATAAGAATTAATCTTAATTCTTTCCAGGGAATTTCTGCAAGAAATATTTTAGAGAAAGCTGCTTTGCTCTCTTTGTAGTTTCGGAAAACTCTTTATTCCAATGCTTTAAACTCGATCTGCAAATCTCTCAACTCCTGCTCCAGACTCGGAACTAAAGCCATATTGACCGAGACTTTTTTCTGGATCGCTCCTGCATACTGATCATCCAAGATCTTGAGCCCCAAAGTATCGATCACCTGCTGAACCGATGCAATTTTCTCATAGGGATAATCGATCTGATACTGGCTCAGGATTTCTTGAGCAATCAACAATCCCTGCTCCTCTGCGAAATTGAGCGCTTGCTGGACACTCTCGGTATAGGCCTGGATCAGCCCTCAGATTCCTAGATGCGTCCCTCCAAAATACCTTGTCACCACTGCCAGTACATCAAAAATCTCCCTTCCCTCTAGCACCGTCAGCATCGGTTTCCCCGCAGTATTGGTCGGCTCGCCATCATCATTGGCTCTCTGATTTTGCGATTCCACTTTCCACTCAGCAAAAATATCTTGATACGCATGAGCTGGGAAACGCCAAGCATAACAATTGTGAGTCGCATTGTGATAATGGTTTCTGAGTTTGGCTAACTGCTCCTCGATCTCCTCTGCCTCAGTGATAGGAAATAAAGTTGTAATAAATCTGGATCCTTTGATCTTGGGGATCTCGTATTGAAAAGATTTTTTGAGAGTTAGGTAGGAGAGTTTTTGCACGAGGAAGGGACATCAGTCAAGATAAAAGATCTACTCAACGATACTTATTTGATCCAGATTTGCAAATATAAAAAAAGAGTCATGGCATCCCATAACTCCAAAAATTGGTTTGTACCTAGCTAGTGTTTTTTTTAAACTAAAGTGAGGATTAGAGGGTAAAGATTGTTTTTTATTTTTGTTTTTGATCCCTTTAGTTCACAAGCTAGTTTTGACACTTTTTTTATTACAAGATGATTTTAAATCTTGTAACAATCTGAGTATAATGTTAAAAAAAAATAAAGCAAATTTTTGAAA
>CAYTFB010000003.1:27777-30922 GCA_964437055.1 uncultured Candidatus Peribacteria bacterium | reverse complement strand
AGTCCTAGTTCATCCAAAAAGTCTGCATCAATATCGCTAGGAGCATTGAGCATGAGATCACGATATCTTTGATTTTTGGGGAAAATCATCACCTCACGAATATTTTCTTTATTCTGGAGGAGCATAACAATCCTATCTAGGCCAAAGGCACAGCCCCCATGTGGTGGTACTCCGTATTGAAAGGATTTGAGCAGATGTCAGAACCTTTCCTCGATTTGCTGATCAGAGAGTCAAAGAATACTAAAGATCGCATGCTGCAACTCAGAGTCAAAAATTCTGATACTTCCTCCTCCAAGTTCAAATCCATTGAGGATGATATCGTAGGCATCAGATTTTACTTGCAAAAGTTGCTGAGTTTCCTCTGCAGAGAGAGGTTTTCCTGATTGAATTTTTTGAGCCAAAAAAAGGACAAAAGGGATATCTTCAGCTTTTGGAGTTGTGAAGGGATGATGAGTAGCTCCCAGTTGACCATCATCTCCAAGTTCATACAGTGGCATATCTACTACAAATGCAAAAGCTAGTTGCTCTTCTTTTCCTTCGAGGAGCTTGAGTTCTCTGATGATTTCTGATCTGAGCATTCCGAGATGATTGCAAGCATTGATCCAGCTATCTGCTTGGAAAAAAATAGTATCTCCTGTTTGTGCTTGAGTGAGTGTTTTGAGTTCTTCTAAAGTTTCGGGAGAGAAAAATTTTGCAATACTTCCTTTTGCTCCTTCTGTTTTGCTAAAACAGATCCATGGAAGTGCTTTGGAGCCTTTGTTTTTGACAAAACCTTCGTATTTTTTTTCAATTTCTGATCTTCCCATTTCTTTGGGGATAACCATCGCCTTGATACATGCTGCTGATTGAAAAAGTCCAAAATCAGATTTTTTAGCCCATTCGGTAGTATCGATAAAGTTTAGTCCGCTGACTCTGAGTTCTGGTTTATCGCTTCCATACTGATCCATAGCTTCTTGCCAAGTAAGAATTGGAAAAGGTTCTGCCAATAGCGGTCTCTGTGGGTAGTATTTTTTTACTAGATGGAGAAAATATTCTTGGATTAACTGAATAATTTCTTCTTGGGTCACAAAAGAAAGCTCAAAATCTACTTGAGTAAATTCTGGCTGACGATCTCCACGAGGATCTTCATCACGATAGCATCTCGCAAGCTGATAATATTTATCAAACCCTGCGACCATGAGCATCTGCTTGTGCTGCTGAGGAGACTGGGGGAGGACAAAAAATTTACCCGGATCAAATCTGGCTGGTACAACAAACTCTCTGGATCCTTCTGGGGTGTTTTTGATAAAAGTTGGTGTTTCTAAATGCAAAAATCCTTGCTGATCAAAAAAGTTCATCGTTTCGAGATAAATCTTGTGTCTCATCATAATACTATTTTTCATACCTTTCCTTCTAAGATCCAGATAACGATATTCGAGTCTGAGATCTTCTCCTACAGGATTCTCATGATCGATAGAAAAAGGCAGTTCTTGACTTTCAGAGAGGATTTCGATTTTGCTTGGTTGTACTTCAATTTCTCCGGTATGCATAGCACTGTTGACCATCTCTGTAGGTCTAGCTTTGACAGCTCCCTGGATACGGAGAACATATTCAGCTTTGATTTCTGCCAAAGAAAAGTCAGCTTGAGAAGGATCGTAGGTGATTTGAGTGATCCCATAACGATCTCTGAGATCGATAAAAGTCATCCCTCCAAGATTTCTGATTTTATTGACCCAACCAGAAAGAGTGACAGATTGATTGAGATGGTTGCTGTTTAGTTCTCAGCAAGTATGACTACGATACATTTCTTTTCCTAAAAAAATTAAAATAACATTCCAACTGGATAGAAAATAGAGAAAATGATTGCTTTTGCAAGAGAATTCACTAGAAAAGTAGCATTTATTTCTCCAAGTGCAAACTGTATGGCTTCTCACAAATCTCCCAAACGATATGTCATCCGAAAAGGAAAAAAAGTCTGAATTTTTGATTCTTGGGGAGAAACACAGGTTTTAGTTTCTGGATTTTCAGATGCAAAATACAAATCTTTCCCTACGTTAGCATCAGCAGAAAAAGCTCTAGAGGAGGGGTGGGAAAAGTATTACCAAAAATCTATTCCCAATATTCCCACTAATGATGTCCCTTATTTCTCTACTGCGATTGTGGTAGATGCGGCTCATTCTTCTGCTACGGGAGTGATGGAGTATCAGGGAATCAATCTGGCTGCTCAGCAGCAAATTTTTTATTTCAAATCTCCGGTAGGTACCAATAATATCGGAGAATTTTTGGCAATTGTGCATGGATTGCAATGGCTAAAAAAAGAACATAAATCAGATTATGTGATTTACTCAGATTCCAAAATTGCGATCAAATGGATTCAGCTCAAAATTTGTAAAACTAACTTAATCCAAAACTCTGAAAATAAAGAATTATTTGCCTTGATTCAGAGAGCAGAGGAGTGGCTCAAAAGTCAAACCGTTGATACTCAAATACTTCATCGAGATACAAATGTGTGGGGAGAAAATCCTGCAGATTTTGGGAGAAAATAGTACCTGTTAGTTCAACAGTGTTTTTTTGCGATCACTTAGACTTGAAATTAGAGCAAGGAAATTTATAAATAAGGGAATTTCGAGTTCTCTTTTTTGGTGCTCAAAATTTGGCCAAGCTCCTGTAGTTCAATGGATAGAATAGGCCCGTCCTAAGGGTTTGATGTAGGTTCGATTCCTGCCAGGAGTAGATTGAAGCTTTCTCATAATGGTGATCTCACTATAGAGTTTGTTTCAGAATTTTATTTTTTTATTCTTTCTCAAACTAATGGCAAAAACACAAGAAGATGTCTTTCAGAGACATGACAAGGACACGGGTTCTCCAGAGATGCAAATTGGTATCCTCGGAGATGAGATTGCTCTTTTGCAAGCGCATGTAGCAACCAATCCTAAAGATTATGACTCCAAAAGGAGTTTGCTCAAAAAGGTTGCAAAAAGGAGAACTTTGCTTAGATATCTCAAATCTAGAGATCTCGATGCGTATAATAGAATCTCCAAAAAAATCTGACTCAAGGTGTAGTTTCAGCTTTCAATCAAGATTGTTTAGCTGGTATTTTTATTTATTTAACTTTTAATTATTAATGGCAAAAAAAGCCAGTTCTCCTCAAGGGGGAACTTATCAG
>CAYTFB010000003.1:24541-27677 GCA_964437055.1 uncultured Candidatus Peribacteria bacterium | reverse complement strand
TATGGACATGTAAATGATATCGATAGACTCGGAAAAATCTGAGATAAAATGCAGGTAAAAGTGATTGGACTAGATAATGGTAAAATTTCTCTTTCTGCAAAACAGCTCAGAGGAGATCCACGAGAAGAACTTCCAAAACACCACAAAGTGGGAGACATTATCGAAGGAGAAATCGTAAGGTATGTGCCGTATGGAGTGTTTGTGAGGGTATTCCAGGATATCAATGGATTGGTGCACTTGAGTGAGCTTTCTCAAAAAACCGTAAATAATCCAAACGAAGTTGTAAAACTTGGTCAAATCGTAAAAGCAAAATTGATTTTGATCGATCCTAAAAATAGAAAACTCTGACTTTCTATGAAAAATTTGGATGAAAAAGTAGGTGAAGAAGGAGAAAAGAAACCAGCTAAAAAAGCTGCGAGCAAAGGTAGCTTGGAAGATGTGGTAAAACAGATCGAAGAAAAAGAGGAGTAATTTATTGCTCTTAAAAAATATAAAAGATCCTGACTGAGTTCAGGATTTTTTTCTTTTGGAGAAAAAAGTCTTTCAAATTTTGCTTTTTTGTTTTTTTAGAATATAATTGGGTTATTTATCATATTATATGTATTTATTTTCTGATGTTAAAATAATGGAAAACACTACTAATCCTACTCAACCCTTAACTCCAGAAGAAATGAAGTTACAGGAATCTTGGAAAAATCTGACAGATCAGCAGCTTTATTCTGAAATGGGAAGATATTATCAGCAAGGAGATCCAGAAAGTATCAAGAAAGCAGAACAATTGCGTGATTTTTTGGAAAATAAAAAATCTCCAGAAAAAGTAAAAACAAAACATGAGAGTTTTTGAAATGCTTATAATGAGGTTTCTAAAGACTTAAAAGAAATAGATGAAGATTACGACAAACAAATAAAAGCTCTTCAAAAAGAACTCGAAAATTTTAAAGGTAGCAAAAAAGAGAAAGAGAAAAAAGAAGTAGATATGCAAGTAGCAATAGCAAATCTAGAGAAAGAAAGAGAAGCTAAAAAAAATAAAAATCTCCAGGATTTTTTTAAAAAAGATATGAAAAATTATATTTCGCAAGTAGGATGAAATATCGATACTTTGAAAAAAGTTAAGGATGATGAAATAAATGAACTAAAAGCAAATTTGACAGGGATTGTGACACATGGACCTAAATTAAAAGAATATCTCTCTTGGTCTAGGAGAAGACTGGTGACAATTCAATCAAAAATAAAAGAAATGAAAGGTTCAGAAGATCCGGCGAATTATTCCGAAGATTATCCTAAAAATGTATTAATTTATTTAATGGGGCTAACAAATACCAGCTTATTTTGAACTAGACAAACTCTCAAAAGAGGGAAGGTGAAAATGTTGTGGAAATGGAAATCAGATACAATTTGAGAACAGCTTGCAATTTTGAAAGAAAAAATCAAAATCGATGAAAAAGATAGCACTTGGACTATTGGCCTCAAGAATTTGATAGCAGAGGAGTTATTAGAGGCTCAGAAAAAATATGTTGATCAACAAAAAAGAAATGTTGGTTTGGCAGCATAAAAACAACTTAATTTATTATTTAACAAATAAAATATCATGCTTAAGACTTTACAAGATGCTAAAAATTATGCAGTAGATAGAGTACAACAAATTGCTCAAGATGATTTTTCTGAATATGAAAAAGATTTTATAGAAACACAGATCGAAGAGCTTTTTTGGTGAGAGATAGAACTATTGGTTGATGATCAAGTAATGGCAGAAATTCAGGCATCTACAATAGAAGAATTAGACTCCAAATTGTTTTTTAAAATCCCAAATTATATCTGACTTTTAGAAGAAGTTACTTCTTCTTTTTTGGCGGAGTATCTTGCATAATTCTTTTCTAACCTATAAATGAAGAAATCTGAGAAAAGTCTCAGATTTTTTAATAAATTTTAAGTTGAATATAAATATCATTTATGTATAATATGTCAATGTTTTGTGATTAAAATTGTTGCTGTTTTTTGTTTTTTATTATCTAATTACTTATGCTTAAATAAAGTAATTTAATTCTTAATTCTTGAGTATGATGGCAAACAACATTTTAAATGAAGAGATAAAAAACAAGATTTCTCAACTTTCTCAGAATCCAAATCCTCAAACCACGGAAGATCTTTTAGAAAATCTTTGATTGGATTTTTCTCAACTCTCTTTTATAGAAAAGCAGAAAATGCTTCACGAGATTGGACTTATAGAGACTTCTTTAGCTTCAGATGATCCAGCAATCAAACTCTATGAGTTATTAAAAATTCACTTACACTCAGTTTTGAGTCCAGCACCTAGGGAAGATCTTGATAAAATTAAATTGGGAAAATTCGTTTCTAGAGATTTGCTTGCATTGAAGCTTTCGGAAAATAGATATAATAATTGAGTAAATCGTCTCAATGATGGAGTTCCTGCTGGAAAAATAGAACTAACTAAGGGAAGTTGGATCACTCTGGATGATCTAAATTTTTATTGAGATTTTAGAAAAAAATATGAAGATTTGTTGGTAAAAAAATATGAGAATAAGATTAGTATTGAGGATTTTGAAATGCAAATTAAAGCTTTAGATACGATGTTTGCTGAAATAATAATCTTATCTCAAGGATTAGATATTCAAATAAATAACCATGATATAGGTCCATGAGATCCTCATTTCAAAACACTCAATGAAATTATAGAAACTGCTAAAAGAAGTGAATCAATGTTGAAAAAAATAGGTTATGAGGTAGAGTATGTTGTTTTATGAGGAGAAAAAAAAGATCTCGCTGCAGAAAAAGCAGCCTTATTGGAAGAAATAGCTGATATACAAAAAACAATTGATGATTTAGAGAGTGAATTAGGGGCAGATAAGATGCGTGGTAGTGAGTTGGGTAGAAGACCCAAAGAAGAAATACTGCTTAAGAGAAAAATAAAACTTTGAGAGTTAGAGAATAGTTTAAGGCTTTTAGAAAAAGATTCTGCTACTGAAACTAAAGAATACCATATAATAAGGTTATTAAATAAAGTGGTAAAACCAGATCCAATAGATCCAATAGATCCAATAGATCCAATAGATCCAATAGATCCAATAGATCCGATAGATCCGATAGATCCGATAGATCCAATAGATCCAATAGATCC
>CAYTFB010000003.1:0-24441 GCA_964437055.1 uncultured Candidatus Peribacteria bacterium | reverse complement strand
CAATAGATCCGATAGATCCGATAGATCCGATAGATCCAATAGATCCAATAGATCCGATAGATCCAATAGATCCAATAGATCCAATACCACCGAAGCTAGATCCAGAAAATATCTCAATTGATGCGGTTTTTTCCAATACTTTTCAAACTCATCAAGAAAATGCTAGACTCTATGCCGAGGAATATCTAAAAGATGAATATAAAGCAACTCATAAATTAAATCTTTTTAAAAGAGCAAAATTTTTCTTTTCTAGAGGGAAAATGAGAAAAAATTTAATCAATACCTATATGAAAGATATCGCAAAAAATAAGGCCTTTACTATGGATACAAAAAGTGATTCAGAACTCACTAGAGCAGCTAATCGCCATAGTTTAGAGAAAAAAACAAATTTTGGGGATATAGAGCAACTGACTACCATAGCATTAGAAATCCCAGAAGTTAATCAATTAGCTCAAGAATATGTTAGAGGTGCAATTACAGAAAATGATTTTAAAGAGAGGTTTAATGGTATTGTCGAAAATCATCCTGATATCCAGTCTGAGCTACAAGGTGGAAATATCGAATATTTTTCTACAAATATTTTAGACCAGCTTGCGGTAGAGAGGGGACAATATCAATTGATGGATCGTTTATCTCAAGCTTTGATGACAGGCGCTGATCTAGAGGCAATCAATCAAGAGATTCGTCAATTTATCTTAGATTATCAGACTTCTCCTAAATTTTTAAATCAGATTTCTCCAGATCTAGAAAAATGAGATGTAGAAAATTTAAAAAAATATTTCCAATTTAGAGAATCTTTGAGAGGGCAAGAATTAGAAAACTTGAAAGTCAAACTTCATGTTTTAGATAAAGGTAAAGCTGCCTATCAAATCGATAATAGTAAAAATGAAAAAAGCTGGTTCTATAAACTAGGACATAAGTTAGATAAAATACCTTGGTATTATCAGCTACCAGCTTATGCTGGACTAGGAGTGTTGCTGGGAGCAACCGGTGGGGCTCTAGGAATGGGAGTGGTGGCTGCTTCTGCACTAAAAATAGGAGTATTTGCTGGTACGACAGGATTTATGAATTTTGTAAAAAAATGGACCCATTATACCAAAGAACATAATACTCATGAGAAAAATCGAGTATCAGCAAACCAAAAAGAAAAAACTTTGGTTAAAAAACGACAAGATGACTTTGCAAAAAAAGGAGCACTAAATCGAGCTAAAAGATATAAAGCCAAAAGACAGCTTGAACTTTACCATGATGCTACTCATGATCAGTTTTTGAGTACCAAAGAATTGGCAGGAGAGCTTTTGGCTATGAGTTCTTCACTGAGACCTTTGTCTGCAGTGGATCAAGGGCATTTGTCTTCTATTTTATTACAATCAAAAGTAAGGTTGGATGCTTATCTCAAAACAGGACATAATTTTCTCTATTCAGACTCTCCTGAGTTGGTAGAGCAAGAGATGAATCTTTTGTGGAAAAGTTTGGAGCTTTGAGCTCAAAAATTGGGGATTACTTTTGATGAGATCAATAATTTGAGTACTTTAGAATGAGATGATTATGCGACATTAGTGACAGAATTGGAGTCTGATTATGATAATGCTAATAGGAGATTCAAAAAAGAAAGAACCTGGTTGGCAACCAAATATGGACTAACTACAGCAGCTGTATCTGCATGATTTGCGGTAGCATCCCAAGCAATTATGGGTAATGGTATTTTTAGTCAGAAACCTACAGAAAATCTTTTGCAGGGATCTGGTGTAGATCATTTTACTTTGGGTGGTCATGAGATTACTGGAAATTCTGAGGTAGCTACAAAGCTTTCTAGTCAACTATCTGGTTTACATCCAGATGCTACGATGGAGGTGCTCTATAGTGCAGGAACTGATGATGTTCCAACTAGAGTAGCCAGTATGCTCAACACTTCTTGAGCTTATCAAGATAAAATGACTGCAGTTATTTCCAATATTAAATCTTTGGGACTCTCTTCTACTCAGGAGTCAGCATTCCTCAGAGAAATCGCTAGCAAGCCATGGGAATCTGATCGAGCATGAAAAGCATTTAGTAATGACTTTTTGCATGGATATCGTGCATTAGAAACCTTAGAAAAAGCTGCGGAAGGATTGGCTTCTTCTGGAAATGCTAGTATGGTTCCTGATTTTGCTTATGATGCAACCAGGAGTATCGCTGGGGCTCATTGAGAATCTGTAGCTGAAAGATTTGGACAAGTGATCTTTAAAATCAAGGATATTATTCCAGGAGTAGGAGAAAATACTAAGTTTGTTCCACTTCCTTTATTTTTCAATACTTTCAAGAAAAATAAACAGGAAAAAGAAAATCAAAATCCTGATCAAATAGATAAATGAGATAAAGATCCCATACCTACGAAACCAATTACTGATAAACCTGGACATTGGAAGGATGGATGGAAAAAAGCTTGAAATGACCCTTTTGATAAATTTAATCCCATCCCTCCCAAACCTTTTAGTTCAGAAAAAATTGGAGTCTCTCCAAGAGGTGCTATTTTGGGATGAGATATTGAACCTTTTTTAACAGAAGAATACCCGGAGGATTTTAAGTTTAAATCTCCAGAAGAAATTGCAAAAATTGTTTTAGATCATGGAGTTCCTCTTTATAAGGATCCGAACTTTAAAGAGTTTTATGATGCTACGGTGCAGATAGAAGATGCTCTTGCGAGATGAGATAGGATAGAAGCAGAAAGAATTTTGGTAGAATCTATTCAAAAAGAGAGAGAGTATGTAGCAGAAGATTCATTTGATTCTGTTATTGAGATGGCATTAAGTGCTGTCGATAATGCCTTTAATGCTATTGGTGGAGAGCGTTCTAAAACCCCAAATAAAGACAAGATTCATATCGTATGAAACTATGAGTTTTGGTGACAGAAAGGAAGCTATGATCCTGATACCTTATGATTTTGTAGCTATATGAATGGAGAATTGTTTATCAATAGAGATGCCTTGTTTTACAAAGATTTTAAAGGGGAATATTTACGTCAAAAGATAGAAGAAAATTTGATGCATACGATCGTCCATGAGATGGTTCATGGAACAAGTACTTCCAATTATTGGCATCAATACAAGGATGAAAAAAAATTAGCTAGAGCTGATGCATACAACAAATATCCAAATGCACGTAGATTGGGAGCTATGATGCGAAGATTTAGTAAAAATTCAGATGGAAAAATTAGTATTCAGGAGCGTGGAAGAGCTCTCAATGAGGCAATCACAGAGCATTTTACTCTGAAAATATTGAAAGATTATGGACAAAACGCTGCATTTAATGCATATAGAAGAGAGAGATCTGTCTTAACATTGCTTTCGAATACCTATAATATTGATATGCAGGATTTTTATAAACTTTTGGTAAATCGTAAAGGTTCTTTAAAATTTATCAATGACAAATTATCCTCTAAAACTATAGATTGAAAAAAAATTCAGACTCCTAGATTTTATACCTTGCTAATGTCTGTCATGGATTATGAGTTTGATCAAAATTCTGGTTATAAATTAACTGAGGCGCTCATTTTATGAAAATCTTTAACTATTACGCCTAAGATGAAAAAATACTTTCATCCATGATTATTAGATACCAACGGACTTATTAAGCAAGAAATGCTAGAAGCTTACCCAAATCTTTCTGATGCAGAAGCATCTGCAGTGGCTGCTTAAGTTTCAGATAGCCTTGTAGCTGATGATCAAATAACTATATCTTTACTATTTATTTCTTTATACTTATACCAAAATGACTGATATGCATCACCATGAGACAGAAGATCTTTTTTATGAGGATTTTCTCAATGATACCTTGTTACAAATGGGATTTGATCCAGAGCTAGCAGATTTTGATTTACTCAAATCTGAGATGGAACCTGTATTGATGGATACGATTATGACTGCAGTATTGGCAGCATTGAGCCCAGAACAGAGGGAGAGAGTAGATGAACTTTTTGCTGCAGAAAAGGAATATGAGGCGTTAGAATACATCGAGGAAGTAATTCCTGATTATGATGATTTTTTGGGAGATGTTTTTGAGGAGTTTCAAAAAAATCAGATTCTTGCTATGAATAAAAATAAAGAATAGTTGACTTTTGTTTAAAAATAGTTATAATGAATTTGTGGGCAAATAATTTATTTATTATATCTACTGACGATGGGAAAATTTGGAAACTTTATGGGAAATACTTTTGGAATAGTCCCTAGAGGAGCTGGAACTGTAGGACTAGCTTGAATAGATACTTTGAGATTGGGGGGAAATGTTCTCTCAGATCTTGGGACTATTGTAGAAGATACGAGTACTAAATTACGAGATACGTTATCCTCTTCACGAACTAAAGGGAAGTGGTATAATAAACTTTATCAAGTTCCTATTGGACTTGTTGCTTGAACTTGAGCTCTAATAGAATGAGCAGTGAGACTTGCTTTAGAACCATCTAGGAATGCAGTTTTAAATGCTCGTGATATTGTTGGAAATTTCGGTATTAATGCATGAAGTTCAATAAAAAGTTTATTTGATACACATAGCCCAGCATCTAGTTTTACTTTTGAAAAATTACAAACAAAAACTCCTACGAAAGAAAATTGGTTTTCAAAACTTGCTCGGTGGAATAAATCTTCAACACCAGCACCAGTACCAGTACCAGCACCGACTCCAACTCCAACTCCCTAGTATAGTAAGATAACAAATATATTCCAAATAATAAAGGAGGACTACAAAGTTCCTCCTTTTTTGATCAAGACATATTCAATCAAAATCATCAAGACTCCCGCTACGATCAATATCCCTTGGATCAGCCAGATTTTCATGACGATAGTGGTTTCTTTCATCCCACAATGCTCTAGTAAATGATGAAAAGGGGCAATCGGAAAGAGCTTTTTTTTGAAGACTTTTTTCCAAAAAATTTGGAGTAAACTTGAAAAAAACTCTAGGATAAAAATTCCAAAAATAATCAAAAAGGGGATCAAAATTCAGAATCTCATATTGAGGAGATAGATGAGCGAAGCAACGATTCCTCCTAGTGCAAAGGCCCCACTATCTCCCATAAAGACCTTTGCTGGATTGATATTGAAAAAAAGAAAGGCTACCAGTACTGCTACCAAAATCCCTACAACTGTCGTGGCAATATAAGTTCCATTTAAAAAAGTAACGATCCCCAGACTCGTCAAAATCATTGCCATCGTTCCACCGACAAGCCCATCGAGTCCATCTGAGATATTAATAGCATTGACTATCGCAATTGTGGCAATAAAAGTCAAAATAGGGAAAAGCATTCAGACTTCAATTTTTCCAGCTAGAGGCCAGAGATTGATATAGCTGACTCCCAACTTTGTATAAAACCAATAAGAAATCCATGCAGAAAAAATAAACATCCCGATGAGCTTTGTTCTAGCATTGAGCCCTTTGATCTTTCCGTGTCCTTTGATATTGAGATAGTCATCCACAATTCCAATCAGTCCCATACTAAAAAACCCAAAAAGGATAATATAACTTTCCTCACGATTCCAGAGAGAATAATCAATCCATCAGAACTTCTGGAGGAGAAATGATCCTAGGATCATGATTAGCATAACAATCATAAAAAGTCCACCTCCCATCGTAGGAGTCCCTTGTTTATGAGCATGTAGTTTACTAAAAATTTCAGACTTTTCTCCTGTTGCGGTATTTTCACGGATTGTTTTTCCAGCTTTGAGGCTCTGGAGGAGTTTGATATAGGGACGATAAAGGGCTAACGCTAGGATAAAACTAGCTAATCCATAAGAAAGGATAAAGCTCAGTTTGACTAAAATGCTAAGATCAGAAAGCATGCTATAAAGAAAAATTAAATACTGAATTTGTTTCAGAGAGTATATTTTTTTGGACTAATGATTGCAAGGTGAGTTATTTTTCATTGTTAAAAAAAACTTTATTATTAGGTACTATTTTTTTTCTATTCAGATAACATTAAGAAGCCTCTCCCTCATTAGTTTCAAAATCTATTTCATTTTCTTTGAGCTTTCTAGGATAGAGGGATTGATTTTGATTAAGCGTTCAGAATTTTTCTAGTGCTCAGAGGGTGAGCTCTCAGCTTTTTATCAATGCTAGTATTTTATAGTGGGAGAGATCACTTGCAGCATCCAAGAGTCAGACTTCTACTAAGTATTCTTTGAGTCAGTCTTTATCAATGGTTTTCCAGCTAGATTGAGGAGAAAACTTGATACTATTTTGGTAGCCAAAAAGTCTTTCTTGCTGTTTCTCTTGTTGATATCCTACAAGTATCTCTTTGATGATTTCTCTTTCTTTTTTACTTTCACTTTCTTGTTTACCTAGCTCTACATAGCGATCCACAAGGCGTTTGACACTACTTTCTCCTAGTCCCTGATGAGAGATCAGCTCATCTCCTTGTCCTAAATGGATCCAAAGAGGACAGATGCTCATATATTCACAGTATCTACAGTATTTGTTTTCCTTAGCTGGGAAGGCGTTACTTTCTCCCATATTAAAATAAAATCTTTTTTCTTCAATCTCGCTAGCTAGTTGATAGTATTTATTTTCTACTATTCCAAGTTCTGTAGGTCAGATTTCCCACTCTTTGAGGAGATCAAAGTGGAGAAAATGAAGTCTGGCTTTGATCTTTTTTTGATAGTCTGGATAGAGCTGTTGCATTGCTTTGGCGTAGAGAGTCAGTTGCTCCAAATAGTCGGTATCTTCTGTGGTAGGGAGGTGTTTATTGGTTTTATAGTCATTGATGATAAAGGTATCATCCTCTTTGTCTAATCTATCGATAAAACCGGTAAATTTGATATCTTCTTTGATCCTTTTTGGGTCAGAGAGCGTAAAAATTACTCTTCTTTCTGTTGCAATGAGTTTGGCTTGGGTAAAGGGATGGTATTTTTGATAATAAGTTCTGAGATAGTTTTCTCCTCTCCTGAGATAGTCCTCCTTTTGGAGCTCTCCTTGGTAATTTAGTTCATTTTCTGCTTTTCCTTCTTCAAATTCCCAGCTATTATGAAATCTATCTATCAAAACTGTCAATTCTGGAGTCAGAAAAATACTGACTTGTTGATAAAGCCACTCTAATGCAGTATGTACACTGCTTCCTAGTACCAGATCAGGAGTTGTTTCAAAGTCTCTTTCTATTTTATCCAAGTATCTAAATTGATATTTTTTAGGACACTGCTGATAGAGAGAAAGCTGAGAAAAAGAGTAAAGTACCATCTTCGTTTTTCTTTGAAATAAAGATGTGCTGAGTATATGGTTTGATTTTTGGGATGCAAACAAAAAAACTAAAAATCAGAGTTTTTGTCTTTATCTTTTACTTTTCCATTATATAATTATACATTTTTTTTAATACAATAATATTTACTAATTTTGTTTTAGCTATTATTTTTATCAATACTTGTAGCTACTTTAGATTTTACTATCGATCACTTGATAGTAAGAATAGAATTAGCACACAAACTACTATCAAGGTTTGTAGTGATTTTAGTAGAAAGATTTTTGACTTTCTTGAGGACTAAAACTTATTTATTTACCATCTTCTCTACAGTGGTTTAGAGTTTTTTTTTGAGCAGTTCTAGATAATTTTTTTTATTACTTAACATTAATAAATTCTTTAAACTCTTTAAACTTTTTTTCTGTACCATCAAGAGTGTTTAAAGTTTTTTTGCAATAGTAGTTTTTTTTGTATTAATTAAAATAATAATTTAGCAAAAACACTACTTTGATTATATTTTTTTATGTATTATAACAAATAGAAATCATTTGTTATTACTAATAAGTGTAATTAATGTTTCTTAAAAAAGTAAATTATTGAAAATAATCTAAAGCTTATCATAAAAATACCTAAAACTTACTTGATTTTAGAGGAGGTTTGATTATAAACTGACTGCCCTTGGGGGGTTGGTGTAATGGTAACACATCGGTCTTCGGAACCGACACTGTGGGTTCGATCCCCGCACTCCCCGAATGTTTAAATTAGAAAGATACTGAGAATTTTGCAGTATTTTTTTTAATTAAAAAATTAATAGGCTTCAAAGACCATTCCTTTATGATCAGATCCTGGGATCTGGATAATTTCTAGATTTTTGATCTGAGTATTACTAAAGAGATGATCGATGTGTGCTCCGAAAATTTTTAGAGGATGAGCTAAAAATCTCATTTTAGTGGGTAAATATTTGGCAAAATCTTGATGAATAAGCAACATCTCTCCTAGATTCCATGAAAAAAAAAGATTCAGATTTCTTGTTTTGTTTTCCCAATTTGTTGCTAAGCTTTGGGCAAATTTTTGGTAGTAGGGAGATCGAGGAGTTACATTAAAATCTCAGAGCATCAAGACTTTTGCGTCCTCAGTTCTAGTGGCAGAATGGAGAGAATTGATATCTTCTGCAAGTCTCGTTAATTGTTGATTCCTAGTTTGAAAATTTTCTAGGCTAGTAGGGGAGCTAGTGTGTACTTCATAAAAATAGTATTTTTCTCCTCCCTTTTCTATAGCAAAGTAGGCATATCTCCAGCTGCCTTGCTCAAAATCTTCTGCTAAATTTTCTATCGGATATTTGCTAAAAACAACACTTCCTACAAAAATTTTTGACCAGCTAGTCCTATTGATATAAGGATAATTTGCTTCAATAAAGGAACCTAGTTTATCTTTGTGTTGGTCAGAAAATTCTACAAATAAAACTAAATCTGGATTGTATTTGCTGATGATTTCTTGGAGTTGATCACTATTTGGATTTTCTTTATAAATATTTGCAAAGAGTACTTTGATCCCTTCGGTTTCGATATCTTGTTGGATTTTTTCTGTTTGATTCACTTGATAAAAACTTTGGATAGTATGCGAGTATGCTAAAAAAAGCACTCCAAAAGTCAAAATCAAGAAAATTGAATATTTTTCGAGGGTGTGAGGTGTGATTGCTCTTTTGTAAAGTTTTTTCCATAAGTTTCGGAGACTGACAAAGAGTCCAATGAGAATAATTGGCATCCCTAAAGGGAAAAAGCTGACTGCTAATTCTCAGAGAAAGGGTAAATTACTCCAAATACTAAAAATATAAACAATTATCAGTCCTAAAGCCAAGATCAATAAGCTTATCAGCATCCTTATGGTAAAAATAAATTTAGATACTGTGACTTTAGCTATCTAAGAAAAAAAAACAACCACTACTTGATTGCTTTGTGGATAAGAAAAAAGACTCTAATCAGAGTCTTTAAATTTTTCTTATCTTTTGTTTTTATTTTATTTTATCTTATTCCAATCGTTACTTCTGCTAAAATACTTTGGATATTATTTTTTAGTTCATCAAGTGCATACTGAAAATTATGTCTGATAAAGCCATTTTCTAGCAATAGTTGTTCTAGTTTATCACTAAAATCATACATTCCTTCCACCAAAATTTGGAGATCTTCTCTAGACTGAAGGAGTCCTTTTTGAGTTTCTTGTCTGAGTCTGAGAGTATAAGCTCTGAGCTGGAGAAGATTTCTAACAATCTGATCTACATATTCACTCTCAAAGTGCTGTACCATCCCTCCTCCGTAGCTGCTAGCAGATTCTGTTGTGATTTCTAGGGCACTGATTAGCGCATTGCAGGTTCCTTCGATTTTTGTTAGTAAATTAGTGAGAGTAGTACTAGTAGTTAATGAGTTGTTGGAAGAGTTGAGATTCATAGTGATAGATGCATAAAAGATAAAAACATGATTACTCAATTATAGTCAGATTTTGTTTTTTTCCTAAAATTTTTGTGCTTTGAAGATTTTTATACTATCTTTTTTAAGGATTTATGATGTAGTTATTTTGAGGAGAAAAAAACTCTGATTTTTTGACAAAAAAATAAAAAAGATTATAATGGAGGAGAGAATTTTAGCCTTTCTCTTATGCTAATGATTAAGAATAGAAAATCTTTTTTAGGAAAAATAAAGTATCTACTTTTGTTGGGGGTGGTTTTTTTATCTCTGGTGGGATATTCTAATGCTCAAGAAATATATGACTGTAGTGCATTAGTTTCTGCCTCTTTAGATAAAAGTTCCCTTAGTATAGGAGAAACTCTGACCATAAACTACTCAGTTTTAGATAGCTGATTTACAGCTACAGATATTTTTCGATATGGAACTAATCATGGAATTGGATGAAAAAGCACTTCTTGATCTCCAGATACTAATATATACTCTCATGCTTTTCAAAATATAGATGTATCAGTTTTACTTAAAGAAAATTCTGGTCCATGAAGTACCCATTGTTTTGTATGAACAATCACGGTCTCCTGAGTTTGTGGGGATGGAGATGTCTCCTGGAATGAGCAATGTGATGATGGAGGTACTGAGAATGGAGATGGTTGTTCCACAACTTGTCAGCGAGAAATCCCTTCTTGTGCCTCTGTAGATCTTTCTTTTTCTCCTACTGCAGGAGTACCTGGAACTACCGTTACAGCAACTTTGTGATGAGCTTTACCAGGTTGGATAAATATAACTTCATTGACTTGGAGATCTTGACAGACAAATTATTCTCCTAACTTTCCACTTCTTCATACTTATCCCTCAGTAGGAACCTTTACTCCATCTTTTAGAATTGAAAATAGTGATAATTCAGGATCTTTTAGAAATTGTTCTGGTCCTCAAATCACTATCAGTGCTAGCTGTGGAAATGGGGTTGTTGAATCTGGTGAACAGTGTGATGATGGGAATACGAGTAATTGAGATGGTTGTTCCTCAAGCTGTCAGCGAGAAGTACCAAGCTGTTCTGATGCAAACTTATCTTTTACTCCCACCTCAGGGATCCCTGGAACTGAGGTTACTGCGACCTTTTCTGTACCTAACTGGGTATCTGCTTACTCTCTAGACCGATGAGATGGAAGTCCCCTTATACAGCCTCCTCATTCTCCATTATCTCATATTTATACCAATGTCTGAACTTATTCTCCAGTGTTTGTCTTACGTAATACGCAAAATCCGGCTTCTAATAGAATCTGTACTAGAAACAATGAAATTAGTATCAATGCAGACTGTTGAAATGGGATAGTAGAGTGATCTGAACAGTGTGATGATGGAAATTTAAATGATTGAGATGGCTGCTCTGCTACTTGTCAGTGGGAAACTCCAAGTTGTACAAACTTGAGTTTGGATATAACTCCTTCTGGGGCATTTATTCCAGCTGAGGTAATTGCAAATTTTTCAGCAAATTCTGGATTTGAGTTGTTAGGACTCAATCGATGAGATGGTTTTTCTGGATCAATTACTACTGGACAGACTACGGCAACACACACTTATAGTACGGATGGTGCTTATACTATCGAACTGATAGGAAAAAATACTGGATCTAGTTTAACTGGTATTTGCCAACAAGGGGTACTCTTTTCTCAGTCAGTATGTGGAGATGGAATTGTAGAGGATCAAGAGCAATGTGATGATGGGAATTTAGATAGCTGAGATGGATGTTCTGCTACTTGTCAGCTAGAATATCCAGTTTGTGATGCTCTAGATTTTCAAATCACTCCAAAGTCAGGAAATATCCCTTTGAATGTAAACTTTTCTTTTGCTACTATCACGGGATTTCAAAATACTTTGCTAAAATATGGAAATCAGATATTAAATGCTACAGGATCTGAAAGTTTGTCAGGATTTTATGAGTATACTTTTGATACAGCTGCTACTCACAAAATTGATCTGACGGTAGTAAATGCTTTGAGTGGTGCTTTTTCTCAGATTTGTTCTTTTGATGTAGAAGCGATCAGAAAATCTGGAGGATCTGGATGAGGAGGTTTTAGTAAAGATGATTGTCCTAAGGGAGATTTTTCCCCTAGTTATTATGATGGAAAATGTGATCCAGAACCACCTAAAAAATCAGAGCTAGAACTCCCTATGATCAAACCTAAAGAAAATTATGAAAATGTAGGATGTACAGTACCAGCAAATGCTCCTTATTCACAATCTTTGATTGATGCATTTCTTTGGGCCTACAAGCATAAAATAACAACAACTTGTCCTATAGAAAGTGCCAATTTAGATGGACCATTGTTGAGGCGTCATATGGCAAAAATGATTTCTGAGTTTGCAATGCAGATTTTAGATATGAAGCCAAATTATAGCAAAACTTGTAGTTTCCCAGATCTCTGAGATCAGACACAAGAAATGAAGGATTATATCAAACTTTCCTGTCAGTTAGGTTTGATGGGATATGATGCAGATGGAACTACTAAAAGAGCCTTATTTGAGCCGAATAGAGAGGTTTCTAGAGCTCAATTTGCAACTTTGCTTTCTAGATTACTTTGGGATAATATGTTTGATAACAATGACGATACCTATTACTATGTAGAGCACATCAAAAGTCTGAGAGCTGCAAATATCATGGATCATGATGTATCTAATCCTAAAAGAACAGAAAAAAGAGGAGAGGTCCTAAAAATGCTCAAAAGATCTTATGAATATTTTAATAACATGTATTAAAGAATAGTTTGTTGTACTTAAGATCAAAAATGCCTTCAAAGTAAATTTTAGAAGATATTGTTTCTAAATTTTAAAGATATTCTAAGGTTATTATTTCCCCAGCTTTTTTCTAATATTTTCAGAAATTTGTTTTCTGTTCCATTGCCTTTCAATGAACTCTTGCATTGCTTTTTCCAAGGTTTCTATCTTTTTATCTTTGAGCAAAATCCCAGATTCTGAATCAAGGAGTTCTGGAGTAGCTCCCTCTGCATAACCCAGTACTGGCACTCCTAGGAGTAATGCTTCTACTGTTCAGATTCCAAAACTTTCTTTCGTGAGATTGATGAGACCTTTCGAATTTTTGATGATATCGAGCATCCCTTCAGGATTCCATCCCGTAAAGATAATCGTGTCTCCAGCTAGTGCTTTGAGCTCCAGTTCATCTGGACCACTACCTATCATAATGAGCGGAAGTTTGAGTTTATTGAAAAACTCTACAATGAGTTTCGCTTCTCTGACAAAATTGACCAATCTTCCTACAAAAACGAAATACTCTGATGCTTGTTGACTAATCCCTCCAAAATAAAATTCATCTTTAATTTTTGGATATTTTACTTCAGATTTGATGCCGTAGATTTCTAATGCTCATTGCTGAGTGTAGTAACTATTGCTATATACTTTGTCAAATTGGGTATGTTTTTGATCCCACTTTCTGAGATGAGGAGTGATAAATTCAAAAAGCCATTTTTTCCATCCATGAAATTTAGCAATATATTCTTCATAATGGGACCAGATATATTGCATTGGAGAATGAAGGTAGAGTGTTGTAGAAATTCCTTTGGGGATGGTAATGTTCTTTGCAATAGCAAAAGAAGAAATAAAAACTTGATCAGGTTTTCGTTTTTTTACTTTAAAAGAGAGAAATTTCATGAGGAGAGGATAAAAGACAATCAGGTTACGATAGTCAAAAATTCCAGATAAGATCGAAACCTTTTTTTTGCTAAAAAAAAGAAAAATCTGATTGATCCATTTGGGAAGTGTTTCTATGATTTTAACTTCATAATATGCTCCATCTTTCCCTGGGATAGGGATTTGTAGAGATTCTATGTCTGAAATGAGGGTAAAAAGTTGGATCTCAGTATCTGAACCATGATGTTTGAGTTCTTGTTGGATCCAGTCTTCTACTACATTGAGTACCCCCCCAGGCATGGTTCGGCAATTGACAAAGGCTAGTTTCATTTAAATTGCTCGAGATAAAATCAAATATTTTAGAGATATTTTATTGAGAAATAGACTTAACCCTAAAATAGGAAAAGCTCTTGTCTTTGCAAGTAATTTTATTTTCTCTTGCTTTTGAGGAGAAATTAACTACATTCAAAGATGAGGCGCCTTGACAGAGCGGTCTATTGTACAGGTCTGCAAAACCTCGGTTCATGGGTTCAAATCCCATAGGCGCCTAATAAAATTCTCTGTCAGGATTGAGCGTACTTTCAGTTCTGTACAAAAGCCCCACTTGTTGGAGCTTTTTTTTATTTTTATTCTCAGTTTCTTTCCCAACTTAATTCCAATATGATTGGATTTCATGCTTCTAATCAAATAGACTTTGCGGATCAGCTATTGAGTTCTATAACCCATCTACTTGGTTTGTCTGGCCCATAACTAGGACAAGGGTCTTGTATACAGGAAGGGGCAGAAATAATTTCTAGTACTTCTAGATTTTTATCAATTCGGATGATATCTAGAGGGATCAAGGTGTTTTTCATCCAGAAATAATGCATATTTTCTTCTTTAGAGTCAAAAAGCATCCCCTTATCTTTATCTAAACTCTCACGATACATGAGTCCTTGCATTCTTTTTTCTAGAGTATCTGCAATTTCTAGATCAAAACAATATTCTTGGAAACAAAACTTGCTGATTTGTTCAGGATTTTGAGAAATATTTTTTTGAGCAAGGTTAGTTTGGAGAGTTTGATCATTTTTCTTTAGTTGAAAAAAAAAGAAATAGAGTAATATCATAACTATCAAACTAAAGATTCAGAGGATTTGAAATCCTAGATTTTGTTTGTTGAAGTTTCTTTTTTTCTCCGACATGTTGTTATTTACTACCAAGGTAAAATCTGATCATTTCGAGAAAATCCTTTGAGAAAGCTTGCATTGAATATCAGGATTAGTATATTTACTGGGATTTTATATTTTTTAGAAGCAATTGCAATGACACAGCATCAATTGACTGAAAGAGAGGTGAGAATTCAAAAAACCCAGAAAATGCTCAAGATGGGTATCCATCCTTATGCTCAAAGTTTTGAAAAAAAGGATTTGATCCAAGATATTATAAAGCAGTACTCAGATAAATCTTTACGTGAGAGCGAAGAGGTAGTCCAGAATCCTCAGATTCAGGTAAAAACAGCTGGGAGAGTAATGCTTTATCGTAGTCATGGAAAACTTTCTTTTGCAAGAATTTTGGATAGTACAGCACAGATTCAGTTGATGTTTCATAGAGACCACTGTCAGATTTATCAAACTCAGAAAAATTCTGATGGCACGATGGAGGATGTTTTGCTCACAGAGTTGGAGGATCTAGAGGCAGAAGGTAGCAAGATGTCAGCTTATAAATTTATGGAAAAAATGGTAGATATGGGAGATTTTATCGGAGTAGAGGGAGAAGTATTCAAAACTCATAAAGGTGAGCTCACGATTTTTGTCTCAGCATTCAAATTTTTGACTAAAGCAATCAGACCTTTACCAGAAAAATTTCATGGCTTGAGTGATCAAGAAGAACTGTATAGAAAAAGATATTTGGATATGACCATGAATCCTGAGACTTATCAGAGATTTCTCTTTAAGTCCAAATTTTATCAGACTTTGAGAGCATTTTATCAGAGTCGTGGATTTATAGAGATTCAAACTCCAATCTTGGATAATGCTGCTTCTGGTGCCGCAGCGAGGCCTTTTGTTACCCATCATAATGATTATGATACTGATATGTATCTCAGGATTGCATTTGAAACTTCCCTCAAAAAAGCTACGGTAGGAAGATTTGAGAGAGTGTTTGAAATTGGTCAGGATTTTAGAAATGAGGGATCTGACCCTTCTCATCTCCAAGAGTTTACTCAGGTAGAGCACTATGCAGTCTATCGAAACTATGAGGATAATATGCGCTTTGCTGAGGAGATGTTTGATTACCTTTTTGAGGAACTAGGAGTGTCAAAAATCCTCAAAGTAAAAGACAAGGATGGGGTGGTGAGAGACGTGGATTTCACCACTCCTCGAGAAAGAATTGATTATACCAAATGAATCCTAGATGCTTCTGGGATAGATATCACTCAATATGGAATTGCAGATGTAGCACAACTGAGATCGGATATCCGTGCAAAAGGAGTAGAATTTGAAGGAATGGATGTTATGGGAACGACTACTTTGATTGACTATCTTTATAAAAAAGTATTGAGACCAAAAATCATTGGTCCTGCTTTTATCTACAATTATCCAGTGATTATGCAGCCACTTGCTAGGACTGCAGATGCAGATGCTCAGATTGTAGAACAGTTTCAGCTGTTGGTGAATGGATGGGAAATCTGTAAAGCATATTCTGAGTTGGTAGATCCCTTGCTCCAGCAAGCAAATTTTGACAAACAGGCAGAAGCTGCAGCTAAGGGGGATGATGAGGCAACGAGTGGAGATGATAGTTTTGTTGAGGCAATGGAATATGGAATGCCTCCACAAAGTGGATTTGGTATGGGATTAGAGAGGATTTTAGCGATTTTGACTGGACAAGATAACCTGAGAGATGTAGTAATGTTTCCTCTCATGAAATTGAGAAATCAAACAGAAGATAAACTAGAAAATGAATTAGAAGGTTAGCTTACATTAGTAGTTTTTTTATCTTCCAAATGATAAAAATATGAAATGGATAACTTTTAAAACTAAACCTAAAATTTTTTCTCGAAAAGTATTGGGTATTATTGTGACTAGTTTCTCTTTATTGGCTATTGGATCGGCAGTGTTGACTAAAGTAGGATATCTACCAAATTTTTTAAATATCCAATTTTTAGAAAATCATAAAGATTGAGATGATATATTAGATGATAGTCGATTCTTGGAAAATTATAAAGATAAATATAATATATTTGATGATAATGGATGAAGACTAGAAGTTAAGAAGCCGGTAATTTACCTTTACCCAGAAACTGATCAACAGATCAAAGTAGAGCTAGATTATCAATGAGATCTTTTTGCGGTTTATCCAGATTATGATCCTGAGATCTGATGATGGGAAGTGATCGCTTCCCCAGATGGAGATTTGATGAATATTGCTGATAATAGAGAGTATAGTTATCTTTTTTGGGAAGGAAAAACTAGAGAAGAAACAGATTGGGATTTGTCAAAGTGATTCGTTGTGAAAGGAGAGGATACGAAAATATTCTTACAAGAAAAACTTTCTGAGATCGGTCTAACTCCTAGAGAATATAATGAGTTTATCGTGTATTGGTTTCCTTTGATGCAGGATAATGAGTATAACTTAATTCACTTTGCTGGAGAGCAATATACTGCTACGGCTCCTTTGACCATCACTCCTGAGCCAGATAGTATATTGAGAGTCTTTATGGTTTGGAAAGCTTTAGATGCGCCAATTGATCTTGAAGAGCAAAAAATAGAGCCTTTTCAAAGAGCAGGATTTAGTGTGATTGAACGAGGAGGAAGCGAGGTATTGTAGAACTTTGAACATAAAGAATTTATATGTTTATTTAACGATGACATTAATAAAGAAAAAAAACTTAAAAAAAAGAGCAGCTCATTATTATGTCCGTAAGAATTTGAAAATTCTTTTTGCTGCACTAGGAGTGATTATGATTTGGAGAAGTGTTTGGGGACTCTTGGATCTTTATCGGATCCCTGGAAATCCTACTACTGATTATATTGCATCACTTCTTTTTGGAATTTTGATCCTTTTGTTAGATGATTGGTTATTAAAAGAATTGGAAGAAAAATAATTTAGATAAAATCAAAATAGATTGTCTGTTGAGGAAATGCTGTCTCAAAAATATCGATAAAGTTTTGAAAATCCTGATCTGAAAGTTTGATCAATCCATTAGGATGGGCTACCAAATTTTCTCGTAAATTGCTTTCAGGATTTTTCTTTTGCATGGTTTTGAAGTCTCCTGTATTGTAAATCAGCGAGGCCATAAAGATTGAATTGATCTGACTTATAGGGATATTCCTTTTCACTTCCTCCAAAAAACGAGGATAGAGAGATTGATAGTCTTTGACAGCTAAGAGTGGCAAAAATCTCAGTCAGACTTTATATCCTTTTTGTAGTAAGTGATTGATGGCTTGAAATCTCAGCTCTAGGGGAGCAGTTTTTTTTTCATAACGATGAATGATTTCTCTAGGATTGAGAGAAAATGCAATTTCTGTATTGTTCATTACCTTGCCATGATTTGCTTGGAGGATCGAGTCGATGTTTGCAGATTTGGTCCTTGTTTCCATCAATACTCCTTCAAACTGTTCAAAAAAAGGAAAAAAATGCTGATTAAATTGGCTGAGTTGATCAATCCCTTGGACATCAGAATAATTGCTTGCATAGAAGGTGATAGGACCCTTGTATCCTTGGGATCTGAGTTCGTGAATTTTATCGCTAATCACTTGTTGAATTTCAGTGTAATTTACGAATATAACCGGATATTGAGTTTTGAAATTCCCTTTGAGATAGCAGTACTCACAGTCAAAGATGCAGTTGAGACTTGTTTTGAAAAAAAATGCCTTTCCTGGATAACCATAATTAGGAGGGACGGGGAGAAGGGGAATTTTTTCTTGTTTGGCAATAATAAATGCTGGAGCAAGGGACTGATTTCAGATATTTTTGTCAAAAATATTTTTATAGTGGTCAATTTCCAAAATCTGATTACCTGCGAGCTTTTGGATAATCTGCTGTGCAATGGGATCGTTTTTTACTTTTTTTTCTAGATAGATGAGCATGGTATCTGGAAGTTTAAAATAGTTTTAGGAGCAGATTGCTATTCTTTTTTGAAGATAGTTATTTGATCAAAAAAATCAAGGAATCTGATTTTCCCTTGATCTTTTTTTTGTTGTATCTTGAATGATTATTCTGTAGGAGTTGTTTCTTGTCCTACTTTCGCTAGATATTCTTTGATTTTTCCTTGGTAAAACTCTTTTTGATTGAGTCCGAGGAATCCTTCTACGAGCTGATGATTTACTCCATATACTACCGTAGGGATAGAGCTAATACCAAACATCATAGAAAGTTCTTGGGCTTGTTCGGTGTCAATTTTTACAAATTTAACTTCAGATGGGTCGTATTCTGAAGCCAGTTCTGTAAAGATTGGAGAGAGCATTTTACAAGGACCACACCAGTCCGCATAAAAATCTAAAATTACTACTCCTCCAAACTCAGCCAAGAGAGTATCGAGTTCATCCTTCTGAGTGATGTTGATTACTGCCATATTGTTATCTTACTAATAAAAATAAAAACATTTTTTAAAACCAGATTGGTTTAGTCTTTTTTAGAGATCAAAGACGGTGATGATCCCATCTTTGAGGATTTGATATTTTTTGAGATTGAGTTGATATCTTCTTTTAGTTCCTTCCTTGCTACAGCTTACTAATTCTGCTCTCTTGAGCATTCCAAGATGATGGGAAATCAAATTGGGAGCTTTATCAAATGCTTCTTGGAGAGTACCAACATAGCACCCTTGATTTTCAGAAATCTGAGCTAGATAGCAGAGGATTTTGATCCTTAGAGGATCTGCGATGAGGCGGAGCAAGAGACTAAATTCTTTGACATTCTCTAGTCCTGAGATACAAGATTTTTTCATATCACAAGCAAATCTAAAAAAACACTATATCAATACTGATTGAAGTAAGAAAATCAAGGGAATCTTTACTATTATATTTTAAGAGACCTTCTTTGATGTTATTTTTAGATCCTATTGTACCTTAATATTCAAGTTTTGGATATTTTATTTTAATACTTTCTCCTTGAAAGTTTTGTTAGAATCCCTAATCTTAACTATAAGGATTTTATTTATTACTCAAATATTTTGGCAAGAAAAAGGAGATACAGAAAAACTCGTAAAGTTGCAATCAATCAACATCATATCGGGATAGGGATGATCGTGCTTGGGGCGCTCTATTTTTTTTCAAAAACTTTTGCTCAGGATTCACCGATTTTTAATTTTTTGAGTTCCAATGCGAGTGTGGCATTTGGAAATGAAATGGGATTAAGTGCTTTTTTTCTTTTATTGATTATTATTGGGACTCTTATTCTGATCAAGGGATATCTGATGAAAACCCTGATCAAGCGATTCTTTGTCATTATGATCTTGATCTCTGCGATCCTCAATTTCCGTATTTTAGAAAAAACAGTAGAACACTATCCCAAGGCTGGAGGTTATTTTTCTCGACCATTGTTGCGAGTATTGCAGTATGCGTTTGGTGCTGAGTCTATTTTGGCGATCAAGATTATTGTGGTACTACTTTTGGTGATTTCTTTGGGGTATGTATTGTATGTTTTTAATGTTCGTTTACCAAAGTTACCAAAGATCAATATTCAGACCACTTCCAGAGCTCCGCAGAAAAAACAAAAAGAAAAATCCAGACCTACGATTACGATTTCTTCACCTGACCTATCGGTGGCAGAAATGGTCAAAAATATAGCTCCGAGCAAAGCTAGTGTCCAGACAGGATCCTCTTCTGCTGCTTCGGGTTCTTTGATCAAAGAAATTTTCAAAGCTAAAGTGCATGCAAAAGTTGAGGAGAAAAAACCCAAACCACTGATTCAGTTTGCTGGAGATAAACCGACTTTCCCTTCTTCTTTATTAGGTCCAAATTCTGATCCGCATACCATTGATGAAAAATTTTTGATCGAAAAAGCAGAATCTCTACAAGCAAAATTGGCAGAGTTTGGGGTCCCGATTCAGATCAAAGGATTTGATATTGGTCCTTCTATTGTGCAGATCAAAATCCAACCAGAAGAAGGAATCAGGATCTCTGCGATAGAAAATCTAACCAATGATATCAAACTTTCTCTCAAGTCAAAATCGCTCAGGATTATTGCTCCGATTCCTGGTACGGATTTAGTAGGGATACAAATCCCTAATCCTCGTCCAAACTTAGTTAAACTTCCAGATGTCCTCAATACTTCCCAATTTTCTAAAGCGATGGAAGAATCCAGCACCAATCTTTCTGTAGGAATTGGAATCGATGGATCAATTCAAACTAAAACACTAGAAAAGATGCCACATTTACTCGTTGCAGGATCAACCGGAAGTGGAAAGTCCGTAGGGTTAAATAATTTTATTGTTTCTTTGATGTATCAAAATACTCCTTCTGAGCTCAAATTTCTCATGGTAGACCCAAAGCAAGTAGAGCTAGCGATGTATTCAGGATTGCCTTATCTTTTAGCTCCAATTGTTTATGATAGTGGCAAAGCGATCAAACTTCTCCAATGGACAGTAGATGAGATGGAAAGTAGGTATACTTTGCTCAAAAATGAGAGAGTCAAAAATATTGACGAATATAATGCCAAAAATCCGACAGAAAAAATGTATCGTATTGTATTTGTGATCGATGAGATGGCAGATATGATGCTTTCTAGTGCTGCAAATAGAAAGGAGGTAGAAAATAGTATCAATCGTCTTGCGGCTAAAGCTAGAGCAATTGGAATTCACCTGATCCTTGCAACACAAAGACCATCTGTAAATGTGATTACTGGTCTCATCAAGGCAAATATCCCTACGAGAATTGCTTTCTCCGTGGTATCTGAGATTGATAGTAGAACGATCCTAGGTCGTAAAGGGGCAGAGGATTTGGTAGGGAAAGGAGATTTATTATATATGGATCCGAGTACCAAATTTCCGATCAGAATGCAAGCTCCTTTCATCGCAACTGATGAAATTGATCGTGTAGTTGCACATTTGAGAAATAAATATATGGAAGGATTGAGCGAAGAAGATATCTATCATCCAGAGATTATTGCTGCGTTGGAATCCAAACTAGAAACAGCTAGAATGGGAGGATCTGGAGATGCTGGAGATGATGAAGCTTTGGTCAATCAAGCAATTCAAGTGATTTTGGAAACGAGAAAAGCTTCTGCAACCTTACTCCAGAGAAAGCTCAATGTAGGATTTGCTAGAGCTGCTAGGATTATGGATATTTTGGAAGAAAGGGGAGTTATTGGTCCACAGGATGGAGCAAAACCTAGAGATATTTTTATCTAGAATTTTTCCGATAATTTATTTGCCAATAAATGATTCTAAAAATAAAAAGCTGACCTTTGAGAGAGATCAGTTTTTTTGAAATTATTTTTTAAAAACTATAGTTTAATATTTTTCAATTCCATTTTCTAGATAAACGAGCTCTATCCCTGCATTTTTCAAAACTTGTTCACTGAGTTCAGTATCTTGGTATCTCCTCTCACAAACAACTTTGGAAATTCCACAGCTTACAATCAAATGCACACAATGCCTGACATAACAAGGAGTCATTTTGGTATAAAGGGTTGCTCCTTCTAGACTTACTCCTTGACGAGAAGCGCTTGTAATTGCATTGAGTTCTGCACAACTATTTCTCATACAATGATGAGTGATTTCTCCGTTATCTTTGCTTACCGTTCGTAGTTGATGCCCAATTTCATCACAGCTAGGACTTCCTTTTGGAGCATCTACATATCCGGTAGAAATGACATGTCCGTCCTTTGCAATGACGCAGCCACTTCTTCCACGATCACAGCTTCCCTTCTCTCCTACTACACGACAAATATCCATAAAATAATCATCATCATGAATTTCTGCTGCTTTGAGATGACCATGATCTTTGATTGTTCCATTACTATAAGGCATATTTGAGAATTTATGGTAAATAAATAGTTTACTTGATGTAAGTATAGTGAGTTTTTTTTATTTTGCAAAAAAAAGCCCTAGATTATTTGATCCATTTTACTACTAACCTTACTATAAAAAAACTAAAATCAGATTTTTTTCAAATCTCGCTTGAATTTATCGTCAATATTGCTATCCTCAAGCCAAGATTTTATCTTTTCTTTTTTATGATGAAAAAAACCCTTACTTTAGCTACTCAGTCAAATTATGAAATTACTTTAGAGTTTTGACCTGCTGAAAAAGCCCATGGTAGAGAACATGTGCTCCAACATTTTGCAGAAGATATGAATATCCCTGGATTTAGACCAGGAAATGTACCTCTCCATATCGTGGAACAAAAGGTCGATCCTAAATATGTAGAGATGGCTATCGTAGAGGATTTGGTAAACCATGGACTCCAAGAACTTTTAGCAGAAAATCCAGAACTCAAATTTATCTGAGAACCTTACAATTTCAAAACTGAGGATGCAGGAGAGATTACAAAAGTAACTTTTTCTCTAGATCTCTATCCTGAAGTGACTATTGAGTGAGAAAAATGGAAATCAGAAAAAATTGCTCCAATTGCTGTCAAAGTAGAGAAAAAGGAATTAGAAGATTCTCTGCTCAATATTAGAAAAAATTATGCTGACTACCAAGATGCTGAGGCGATTGATGCTTTAGATACGATAGCAAAACTTGGTTTAGAATTCCTAGATCAAAAGGATGAGAACCTCGAAAAAGGATCCGCTTATCTTGGAGAACCAGAATTTTTGGAAGATCCTTTCTGGAAGAAAACTTTTGAAGGCAAGAAAAAATGAGAAGTGATAGAACTGGTTTATGAGAGCAAAAAACTTCCTGCCACCTTACAGAGCAAACATGCTGATACCAAAACTCTCAAAGTGACGATCCAGGATATCAAAAAGGTGATCCTCCCAGAGCTAAATGATGAGATGATTGCCAAACTTTTTGGGAAAGATGCAGAAGTAAAAACTTATGTAGAATTGGAAACTTATGTAAAAAATGAGATTGAAAAACAAAAACATGAGCATGAACTGATCCATGCAATCGAAAATTATATTTGAGCAGTGAGAAAAGCGGGGATTGAAGTAAAAATTCCTCAAACAATGATCCAAGAAGAGTTTAAAGTCAGAATGAAAAATCTTGAAGAAAGATTTGGATCTGCAGAAAAAGTCCAAGAATATCTGACTCAATTGGGAGATCAAGCAACTGCGTTTACAGATAATATCAAAACAGCAGCAAATGAAAGTCTAGAAAAATTCTTTATCCTCAATAAAGTAGCAGAATTATTAGATATTACGATTGATCGAAGTGATCAGGCAGAAAATTTGGCTGTAGAAAAGCAACTGTATAATAAACTAGTGGATGGATCTAAAACTGAAAAAAAAGCTTCTGTGAAAAAAGATACCACTAAAGAAAAATAATCTCGTTTTTTGTTTATTTAGACCAAACAATGTGGGAGTTTATCAAAGATTTTACCAAATATCCTTTTGATCAGGATCCAGAAAATAATAAATTTTCTCAACTTATGGAAAATCTTTTCAAAAATTTCCCTGCACTTTTTTGGACTAAACCAAATCTAAAAAAAATCCTGATTTTCCCACTTTTGATCGTGTATTTTGTCTTCAAACCTAAAGATAAAACCTTGAGTGAACAAAAATAGTTGCTTGGTTTAAGCCTATGTAAAAATCCTAGTTTGTTTTCATCTCTTTGAATTGAAAAGGCTGGGATTTTTTTGTATAAAAATATCCGATTTTTTGCTTTTTTGTTTGTTTTTGGATATACTATAGGTGAGTATTTTATTTGTTATAGATTTAGTGATGTCTCAACCAAGTGCTATAGAACAATTTAAACAACAATCTGATGCGATTCGTCTAGAGTTAGATGCTTTGAGGGTTTCAAATATTGAGTCAGAAAAAGAAATAAAAAAGGCTGGAATAGAAGTAGCAAAGAAAAAACTAGACGCTGATATTCAGTTAAAACTCCAAGAATCATCCTTGGAAGCTCAGGAGCGTGAGGAGCTAGAAAAGATAGCAAAAGAAGTTGCTGCTTTGGATACCACTACAACGAGTTTAACTTCTCTGGATCAAGAAGTGCAAAGTACTGTAGAGGAGGGTGATGAAGTAGAAACTACAGCAAAATCAGAACCAGAAGGA
>CAYTFB010000002.1:0-39803 GCA_964437055.1 uncultured Candidatus Peribacteria bacterium | reverse complement strand
TTCCCAAAATCTGAGTATAAGCTCCTGCTTTAAACTCTTCCATCAAAATCTCTTCAATTGTTTTTTGACCTAATTGTCTTTCTTTTTTGACAATATAATTTTTTAGTAAATTTTGGATTTTCGCTCTTTCTGCAAAAGGTAGAACAATCTCAATTTTATCTATCTCATCATGAAGAAATAAGAGATCTCACTCAGGATCATAAGAAACCCTAAATGCAATATCTCCTCTATTGAAATAATAAAGATGATTTCCCTCCTTGAATGCAATCTTAAAAAACTCATTTGCTGATTGTAATCTCTCTTTTTTGAGAAGATCATAAAAATGAGGAATCAAATTATTTTGAATTTGTCCAAGATCAGATAGAGAAAACCTTTTATACATAAAAAGCAGCAAAAAATATACAAAAAGAGCGGGAGAAAACTCTCCCCAAACACCATCAACAAAAAATCTTATAGCCCAGGAATACTTGGCATCCCTCCACCCATTCCTCCTCCAAAGAGCGATCCTAGATTGCTAGGGTCAAATCAGAGGATTTCTTTGGTCTTTTCTGCAGCTACTTCTTGAGCTTTATTTTGAGCTTTTTGAAAAGCTTCGATCAAAATAGACTCTAATTCACCTTTTTGCTGAGGACTCAAAAGCGATTCATCATTGATATTCAAAGCTCTGATCTTCATCTCTCCAGTAATATCGATCACCACACGAGGAGTAGTTTCTCAATGTTCATCTACATATTCTCACTCTTTCGCTCTAATCACGAGTTTTTGTAAACTTTTTTGAAGGACTTTGTACTTGTCATACATTTTCTTCAATTCTCACATTTTATCAAACATCACAAATAATACTATAAAATAAAAAAAAGTACTCAAAACACTAAAGTAAAAATCAGATTTTTACTATTTCTAAAATCTCTAAACAAAATCTAAGCTTTACTTACTCCCATATATTTGATCACCAAAAACACAAAAAAAGCTACGATAAAAAAATCAATCAATCTAGCCAATACTTTTCCATAAAGCACTCCACCTCGTGAAAGATCTTCTAGTTTTTCAATTTTAAGTTTTTTGAAAAGACGAGTAAAAATCAAAGGAGTGATCAAATCCTCAACAATCCCTTTAACCAATTCACCTACTTTTGCTGCAATGAGCAAACCGATTGCCATTCCAATCACATTGTACTCTGCCAAAAACTCTAAAAACTGTCCAAGCATGTTAATGAGAGAAAAAAATAAAAAGCAACGAATATTATAAGGATGTATTTTTAAAAAACAAGCTTGGGTCAAGTTTTTTCTGTAAAATATTGATCAAGAAAGGATCAGATAAAACCTCATTCACTCTTTGATTTCATAGATCTAGAAGATCTAGCTGAGTAAAAAGCTTACAAAAAACTGACTCTTGGCACTGCTGATCATAAAGGTCTTTGAATGCAGAAAAAGAATTTTCTCGGAGACTCAAATCATCCTGAAACATTAACTGCAAATAGTCTAAAAGAAACTGATCCGTCAAAGGAGAACTTTGTCCAGACAATACCACTAATCCATAAAGCTTAGTAGGATATCCAAATACTTGATAAGGGAAACTTGTAATCTCTAGCTTACGCTGAGTACTATCCAAATCTTTCATCAAAAGCTCAAGAGTTTTTCGATCTGAAAAAGTACCAAAATAGAGATCAACAATTCCTTGTACAAACAAACAGAGAGCTTGATTTTGAAGGCAAGTAGATCAGATTTCTGACTTTTCTAAAAAACTCAAACTAAACTCAGTTTCATCCAAAGTTTGAGCATAATTTTCTACAAAGATTTTAAAGCCAGAAATATCATTTACCTGTAATAAACGATCTATCCAAAAAGCAAAAATCTGATTATTTTTTTCTAGCCCATCCTTTTTTAAAAATCAAAGAAAAGGAATTGCAAATCTATGCTTTTTTTTCCAAGAAGCAAGATAGTTGGAAAACTCCGATAACCTAAAAGGGAAGTCTAACTTTTGAAAAGAAAAGGTTAGTAAAGGATCTAAAGCATAAGGCAAAAAGTCTGCTCTTTGTTCAAAAATTGCATTAAGTGCTGGATGAAATAATGCTGAGAGATTTTCTTGGAAATGTACCTCTTCTGTTATCAAACTATCAAGCATTTCATAAGCAACTAAAGCAACATCTATTCCAGAAAAAGAGTGAGCAGAAGATACATTTTCTCAGTAAAAATCTAAAGTAACTTTTGCTCAATAATTTTCCTGAAAATTAAGGAGAAAATTCTGGAATCCACTATTCCATAAATTATCAGGGATTGACAAAAAAAGCTCATCTGAGGAAAAATCTTTTGCTCATAAATCCTCACTTGAAGTCCCCGAGTAAAGTCTAGAATCATCTATAACAACGCTATCTGTAGTTTCCTTTTCTAAAGATCCAAAGGAAATATAAAGTGTAAAAATAGAAGTCAAAATTCAAAATCCCGCCAAAGCAAAAACCTGAACTAACTCACGTCTCATAATAAAATCTAAAACTTAAACTAAAAAATAATTGTAAAACTTCCTACGGAAGGTTGTTCTAAAGTCGGTTTATATACACGAATCAACACATCATAAGCTCCAACCTTTCCATGTCCATCTAATCTAAAAAAACGATCTGAAATAGGAGCATCTGAGGTAAACTGATACTCCAAGAAAGGATATACCCCTCCCATATTACTAATCAAAAAATTAACTAAAGAAAGATTGAGTACTCCATTTTGAGTACTAGGATGAGAAAAAATATTTTGATAGGTTTCTATACCAC
Organism: uncultured Candidatus Peribacteria bacterium; assembly: GCA_964437055.1. Classification (GTDB taxonomy): domain Bacteria; phylum Patescibacteriota; class Gracilibacteria; order Absconditabacterales; family Absconditicoccaceae; genus HOT-345. The sequence goes on along the minus strand of CAYTFB010000002.1, from coordinate 37,039 downwards.
TATCTAGCATATCTTGTTCTCTTTCAGAAACAATATTTAAAGGAGGATTTGGAGAAGTTATATCAAAAGGATTAGAGTTATCTCCTAAAATAAAATTATTTTGTTCATTTATTCTGCTTTTTCTGAGAAGAGTATCTGAAGATAAAACTAATGGAGTTTGAGTTGTTCCAAAAATCACCGCTTCTTTCGGTAAGAGTGTAAATTGTGCTCCATCGTATTCACCCTTCAGACTCCAAGAAACAACTGGCAAATCAGATAATCCTCTAGCATCATAATTACAACCCTCCAAATCATTGATACATAACTCTGCTTTAGATAGCAAACCTTGCTTTTCAATAAAATTACTTACCAAAAAAGGATTCAATCTAAAACTTCCTGATAAATTAAATCAGTTTGCTTTAAAATTTTTATTTCAACCTGAATAATAAGCTCAAGTAGTAGTAGCGTCAATGTCAACTCCTAAAGGAATAATTTCTGAAATACCATAATCTAAAGCATTATAATCACGACTCGTCAAACTATCTTCACTCAAAGGGTTGATAAATATTTTTTCTACATTTCCTTCACCAACAAATGGTATTTCTGTGGTACGAGAACGAATTTTTCGATACATATCCGTAGCACCTGCTCCATAAGTATAGAATTCTGGCAAATATTCATCTGCCTGATTTCCTGTATTAATATTGGTTCCTGAATAAATCCATCCCGATTCTCCATCAAAACCAGGGCCTCTATATCTTAAAACCAAAGCTCCTCTCTCTACTGCAGAAAGTGCTCCATAATATGCTGTATTGTACTCCACAGCATCTCCAAACTTTTCCATAAAAGGCATAAATGAGGAAAACATAGCAAACAATAAGGCTATCACCAACAAAACCACTCAAAAAACAAAAATTATTAACATTTAAATTAGCAAGTGAAAGCTAAAACTAATCAATATTTGGAGCTCAACAATCAGGGCAATAATGATAGAAATAATGATATTTTTTTTGACATTCTTTACAGCTAATTTTGAGAGATTCTCCACAAGAAACACAAACATTGTGATCAGGATGATTCAATGCTTTACAATTTGAACATTCCAAAAATGAGGAAAGAATGGCTTCCCTCCAAGGGATTTGATCTTGTAAATAATGCTTTGGTCTCAATACCAAATAGAGAGGCAACCCTAAAATTGGAGTAAAAAAAAGCACTAATATAAGTGAAAAAATCTGAAATCCCATACTATTAGTCCTTGAATTACTATCTCTAAGTACCCAAAAGATAATTAAAATCCAAAGAAATAATAAAAGCAATAATACAGACAAAATTGTCGGTTCTCCATACTTTATACCATAAACAATAAGTTTTCGTGGGGTATCAAAAGCAACAGCACTAGATGAATTTATAGCTTCAATCATCAAACAAAAATATAAAGATTAAAACAATCTTTTACTAATCAAAGATAAAGATGTCCCATATTTTTTCAAGTCTTTCAAAAGGAAACTCACTTTTGCTGGATTTTGAAATTTGAGTGTAAAATCTACTACCAAAAGTTTGTTCTGATGGCTATTTACCGACATCTCTAACAAAGGAATATTAAACTGAGCAAAAGTCTGAATAACATCTAAGATTGTTAATTCATCGGATTTAAGCTGTATTTTTAGCTGTAAATGATACACAAATGCTTCTTGAGTTTCCCAATGAGCTTCTAGCAGAGAATCAAAAGCAATCGTTCTCAATCCCGAGCACTCTAAATCATGAATTTTGATCCCATTTTTGGAAGATTTTGCAATAATTTTATCCTGAGGAGTTGGTTTACATTCAGGACAAAGGGTATAAGAGAGATAGTTATTTCCATCAACAATCACTCTTTCTTTGATCTCTAAAGGATTAAGTTCTTGTTTTAAACTTTCTGTCTGATCACCAACATCCTTGATAATAGATTTTTCTAGTACATTTTTTAGTAAATCAGGATATGCCTCCCTCACTAAACTCCCAAAAGTTTCTTGTTTATCTAAAATTCCTAAAAGTCTTTTTTCAACCTCTAAAGCATCTCACAATTTATGGATTGTATCTTTATCTGAGCGAAAAAGAGGAAGTCCAAGATCTTTTAGATAAATATTAAGTTGTTCAATAATTTCTTCTAAACGCAAATCTCTTTCAATATTTTTGAGATATTTGGATAACTGATTTTTTGCAGAGGGAGTACGTAAAAAATCTAACCAGTGTTTATTGGCAACATATTTATTTTTGAAGGTATTGATATTAATAATATCTCAAGTTTTGAGGATATAAGTAATGGGCTTGATTTGACCATTTACTATCGCATTTTTGAATTTTAGACCAATCTCACTATGCACACTAAAAGCGAAATCTAACACTGATGAACCAATGGGCAATTCCTTGATATCTCCTCTCGGGGTATAAACAAAAATAGATTTATCTAGAATCTCAATATTGAGTTCAGATTTAAATTTTTCTTTTTGATCAGTATCGGTATAATCAGCCACAATCTTTTGTAATTTTTGGATCCAAATTCCTTGATTTTCTGAAACCATGGTTGCTTGATTTTTTTCTGCATAGGCAAAATGAGCTGCTACCCCATACTCAGCTACCTCATCCATATCTTGAGTTCTAATCTGGATCTCAACTGGGAAACGAAACATTCCTAAAACTGTAGTATGAATACTCTTGTAACCATTAAACTTTGGCACAGCAATATAGTCTTTAATTTTTTTGATCAAAGGAGTATAATATTTGTGGATAATCCCCAAAACCATATAACAATCTCCGACATTGCTCGTAATCACTCTAAATGCCAGCAAATCCATCACGGAAGAAATATCTGTTTCATGATACTTTTTGCTCAGTTTTTCAAAGATTCTGTAGGGGCTTTTAATCCTTCCTTTTACCTCAAAATCTGTAATTCCCTCATTTTCTAGCATCATAGAAATCATTTTAACTCCTTTCTCAGTATACTTTTCCCCTTCACGAAAATATTTTCTTAGATAAGCCAGAATTCTCTCAAACTCTTCTGGATATAAAATTGCAAAAGAACCATTTTCAAGATAGAGTTGATACTGGTAAAGTCCAAGTCTTTTGGCTACTGGAGCATAGATTTTGATCGTCTCTTCTGCAATTTTTTTCCTCTTGGACTCTTCAGGATGAAACTGTAAAGTCTGAATATTGTGGATACGATCTGCCAATTTAATGAAAATCACCCTCAAATCCTTGGCCATAGCCAAAAAAGTTTTTTTAATCGTCTCTAGATGCCTATCTTCTCCCTTATATCTTACTTTGGAGACTTTAACCAAACCTTCACAAATCTCCGCAACCTGAGGAGAAAACTCTTTGGCAATTTCTTCACGAGTAATTTCAGTATCTTCGATGATATCATGCATCAAACAAGCCTGAATTGATTCCATATCTGGTTTAATCTGCATGAGAAACTGAGTGGCTCTCAAGGGATGGACGATATAAGGTTCTCCAGAAAGCCTTTTGACTCCTGCATGGGCCTGTTTGGTAAATTCGTACGCTTGATAAATTCCTTCAATATGTACTGGCTCTAGATATTCTGAGGCTTTTTCTACAATATCTTTAATCAAAAAATCTGGATCTTCATCAAAGACCAACTGATAGTCAAAAAAATTTCATATTTCTGAGATATCCATTTTTTGGAGGTAATTGGACCTAAAATGAAATAGTATCTCAAAAGTAGGAATATTCCTACAATTTGCAAGGGAAAAGCTATTTTTTTATAAAAAGAAAAAAAACAAAAATTATCTTAAAAGAAAGATTTTTTTTCTTCTTCTTTGCTATTAAACTTACTATAATAAGAAAGTTTATCTTCGATTTCTGGATTAGGATCATGAAGAAATTTGGAAAGCTCACTAGTCTTTTCTGCAGCTTTTTTGATATGGACATAATACTTTCCTAACTCTGCCACGACATCAGAAAGTTCATCATTTCTCTTGAGAAGTTCACTAGATTTGTCTCTAAAAAGATCATTCTGAGCCGACAATTCATCCAATTCTTCCTGGAGATAGAGGATCTGATCATTTGCATCTTTGAGATTTTTTCTCAACTCTCAGACTACATCTCTATGCTGATACTGGAGATAATATACCACATAGGCCAAAGCTCCTCCCGCTACTGCTCACAAAATTAGATATCGATACTGCATCTCCAAAGAAACAAAAAAATAAATCAGACTTTACATTCAGCTCTTATATAACCTTTAGCTCGATAAAATCAAACCGATTTTATTGGAGTCTTGATTGTATCATTTTAGCAAATCACTATACTCATTTTTTCTCAACAAAAAAGACAAGAAATCCAAATTTCCATCCACCCAAAAGTCAATACTTTTAACTCACAAAATTCTATCCAATGTTTGATGCCCATACTCACCTCAACTCAGAACAGCTATTTCCGGATCGAAAGCAGCATCTCTCTGACTTTATCCAAAATTGAGGTCAAGGCTTGATCAATATCGGAGCCAATCAGGTTTACAATTTACGCGCAATCCAGATCACACAGCAAGCTAAAGATAACTTTCCTGAACTAAAAATCGCTAGTGCTATTGGTCTCCATCCTTGAGATCTAGATTCCCTTAAAGCCTCTCCCCAACAAGCCCTTACTGAGATCGAATCATTATATCTAGCACATCCTAGCGAAGTCCTTGCAATCGGAGAAATCGGAATAGATTTTCACTACCCAATCAATGCAGAACAGATTACTTTCCAAAAAGAAATTTTTGATCTCCAATGTCAGTTAGCTAGGAAACTACAATTACCTATCGTGATCCACTCTAGAGATGCTTTTGATACGACTTTTCAAATACTCAAAAAGTATTCTGATCTCACAATCTACTTTCACTGTCGAGGATATGGCCCAGAAGAACTTAAAATATTACAAGGCACTTTCTCTGATCTCTATATCGGTTATACCGGAAATATCAGCTACCCCAATGCACACCAACTGAGAGCATCCTTGGGAATTACCCCTCTTGAGCAATTATTTCTGGAAACTGACGCGCCCTATCTCTCTCCTCAATCTTCCCGTGGCACCCTAAATGCTCCAAGAAAACTCAAAGAAATCTGACTTTTTGTTGCAGATTTTTTAAATCTAGATCCTCAAATCCTCTGGCAACAGATAGAGTATAATTTTTATCAATTCTACCATTTCCTTAAAAAATAAGGAAACTATCATTCCTAGCATTTTTTCATTTCCATCCAGCTAATTCTACCTGGATAAGTTAGAATTTATACAATAAAAATTATTCCTCTGAATTAATAATTTTTTGATAAGCGGTATACCAATAAGTCAAAAAGAAGGTTTCTATCAAGGAATTAATATAAGCTAAGAAAAGAACCAATACAATTGTAATAACCCAAATAATGATTTCTACGATTGAGTATTGAATAATATTGAGTGCAAAAGCCAAATAAATAAATAATAAAGGCACCCCAATTACTAGTAGTGCATTGATGACAAACCTCAAAAGTAAAATTACCTCAAAGATCACTAACTGAAAAGTTAGAGCAAGATTTGCAAAGGTTAATGCCACACTCCTTTTGATCGCATCAAAGACTGCAATTCCCTCCAATACAATCAAAATCCTCGCATAAGGCCAAAAAAATAACGCAAAAAATACGACCAATCACCAGATACTAATCAAAACGAGAATCAAACCATTTCATAAAATATCCATGATAAAGAGTCTCAGAAGTACCGTTAGAAAAACAAAAATTCCAAATGAAATAGAAAGTCCATTATACTCCAGCATTGGAAAAAACCTTGAACCACCTTTTACAAAAGAAGAAAATGCAGATTTTTCTTTTTTTTCTAAGGCAAAAACTATCCCTGATTGCCCGATAGGATAAAGTCGGAGATAACCAACAACCACCAATAATATAAGAATGATCACAAAAATTAGTTGTTTCCCTAGTCCAATAGATTCAATCAAATAGAGTAAAGCATCTGAGATATCTAGACCTGATTCATATTTTTGGAGCAAAAGATTGTTGATATAATAAACCACTAAATAAATACGCACCAAGGAAAAAGAAATTAGCCCAAAAGCTCATAACCTCAAGATTTTGGGGTATTTTAGCAGTACTGCAATCGTTTCACGAAAAATACTTTTAAACATCCTATCTCTGAGAGCTAAATTAGTCAAAAGTCAGACCTTTGGCACTTTTTTTGAGCAATGGTAATGATAGTGATAAAACTATGATATTAAATACTACTGCTTGGATCAAAAAATTCCAGAAGAAATGGATATTTAATGCTAAAGGATAATGGTAAAAAAGCAACGCTAAAAATAATGAAAAGATCAGAATCAAAGGCAATTGGACTAGTGTTGTTTTTGAAAAAAGTGGGCTACTACGATAATGAGCCGCAATACCGATCGCTCCAAAGGTAAAAAGCAATTCAATCATAATTTGTGTAATCACTCCTCCCAATAATGCATAACGAGCAACCAGAGGAACTCCTACCGCTACTCCAATCACTACCCCAATCAAATTATTCCAAAATAAGACATTCTGTTTTTCAATTGCCACAAAAAGATAATTATAAACCTGCTTGATAAAACTAAGTAAAAGTACAATTCCTAGAAAAACTAGAACCTGATTGGATCCTCGTAGTTCTGTATTTGCTCGAGAACCAAGAAAGGCCTTACTAGAAACAATAGGGATGATTGCATCAGCAAAAATCCAAAAATTTAGAGCAATCAATGCTCCAATCCAGATGATAATTGTCAAAAGACTCCCAAAAGATTTTCTTTTTTCTTCGATCGAATAAGCAGGTATTTTGTGTAAGAGACTATTTCCTAGTGAGGAAGGGATAATCAATAATATTTCTACTAGAGAAAGCGCTAAAGCCCAGATTCCTGCAAAAACAAAGCCCTCTGCTGTTGGGAAAAACCATCCCAAAAACATCAAAACAATCAAGGTATGAAAACTACTAAAAAAATAAGAAAAACCGTATTTCCAGTTACCTTGAAGAATTTTTTTAATAAAAGAGAAATTGATATTGATTTTGAGTTTGAGCAAATCCCTTGTCCTGAGATTAATCTCAATATTTTGTCCGATTGAACTTGCTACTACAGAGAAAAATACCAAAACAAAGGCCAAGATAGCTATCTTCGTTGGCTCAGCAGCAGAAAACTCAATATTTTTAAATAACAGATACACCACTGGAAGTAAGACTGCCAGCTGAGAAAACCTTGCTACAATCAAAGATCGACTCAGTCTTTTCATCTTCCAAAATAATTGAAGCGGTAACTGCTGCACTCCTACAAACATATTACTAGCAGAGTAGAGCATCCCTAGTGGCAATCCCCAAATGATAAAAAGATTGTCAGTATATGCTGGGATCAAATAAGCTACTACGATCGCTAAAGTATAAATGATCATGATCATAAAGACTCTCATCCCCAAAAATTTGGAATATTCTGATTGTAACTCAGATTTGATTGCTGGTTGTAGGTTGGCATTTTCTGGATTTTCACTCAGACTTTTGTCTTTATTTTTGATCAGTCCTAGTTGCTTTAATGCAATCACATAAACTCCAAAATCCACCAAAGCTGTCCACCAAGCAAAATATCTCAGAATCGTTCCATAGTCTCCATATCTCAACGGTCCAAGGTAGGAGGAAATAATTTTGGTAATTACAAAACCAAAGAGTGCACTCAGCACTCTCCCAAATAATTGCCACAAAGCATCTTTGATTACCAGTTTATGTGAACCTGACATCTCCCAATAATATCCCAGAAAAAAGATAAATAATCCTGAATACATAAATACCAATCTATCCTAATTCAATACTTTACCTTCAAGACTCATAAAAATAAACTATAAAGAATTCCTCTAGATAAACAAGGATAAGAAAAAGACCCATCAAAGGGCCTTTTAGAACTTAATTTTAAAATTAGAGTTTAATTTCAGATATAGTATCTTTCAATCTAGTGAGGTTCTTATAATTTACACTTTCTAAGGAACCTCTCAAAAGTTGTTTGTTCATAACCTTCTAAAAGAGGAACTACTTGAGAAAAATCCTCCACAAATCCTTGAATCTGCCAAAGATCATCCTTGAGACTATAAATTTCCACCGTATGCTCAAAAACTAAGACGATATTTTTCAAAGCTCCAGTTTTGAGATCCTGCTCTAAAAGGAAACCTTTCAAAAGAGCATAAGGAATATTTCTCTCTCCTATACTAAGTGACTGTTCTCCCAAGGACATATTCGTTTCAGTATAGCTTTTGAGCATAAAAAAGAAATATCCTGCCAAGAGTAGCAATATAACAACTACTCACCAAAAGTTTTTATACCATAGAGAAACAATAATCACAACGAGAAGCAGTGCAGCAAAAATGAGGTACCACCAAATTCATTTTTCAAAAATTTCTCATGAATAAATCTGCATAATGGTAATACAAACAATAAAGTATAGAGAATCAAAAAATTGAGAGAAAACAAAGGAATCTGAATATTATTGATTTTTTTCTAGATTTACTAGAGTAATATCAAAAATCAAAGTTTTACCAGCCAAGGGATGAGGATTATCCATTTCTAATGTAATTGTTTCTTCATCTTTTTCTACAACTATTGCTTCAAACCCTCCTCAAAGATCTATAGATTCTCAAATCTTATAATTTACAAACTCTACATTATCAGGAGAAGAAAGGGCTAATGGAATTTTGTAAGTTGCCTCTCCATAAGCATCAATAGGATCTATAATAATAGATTTTGTTTCTCCAACCTTCATATCTAAAACACCATTTTCAAATCCAGCAATCATTCCTCCTTCTCCTATCACAAAAGAAAGTGGTTCATAAGGTCTACCCTCTTGGTAAAGATCATTTTCTTTCGCAAGTTGTTCAAAACTAGTGTCAAAAAGCTCTCCATCTTCAAACTTTCCAATATAGTCAACAAATACTTTATCATTTAGATCCGCAACCTGATTTACTGTTTCCTTTACATTCATTGTTTCATTATTTTCAAAAGATAAAATAGTAGTTCCAAGCATACCTTTGAAACTAAACCATCCAAAGATCCAAGCAAGAAGTAAAAGAATAATGATCACTCCTCAAGCAATCCATCCCCATAATAAAGGTTTTTTAAATAACTCTTTCATAAGAAAAAAATAATAAAATAAAAAGATAAGCTCACCTCATGATGATATTTATAAGAAAAAAAATATCAAGGGATAATAAAACAATTCCCTATTGTAAAATAGACATAAAAATCTATACTATACTCAATAGTAATCGCGCTTTTTAATAATGATATCTTATATTTTTTATGCTCAATCCCAACTATCGCTACTTGGCTCTAGACTTTGAAACTACCGGATTAGATTTGGATTGTGATGAGCCTATCCAAATTGGAATACTAGAATTTGATCCACAAGGAAAGTTGTTGCAATCTTTTCAATCACTCTTAAAACCTCAAAGAGACACTCAACAACTCAAAAGTATCGTTGGATTTATCACAGGACTCTCTCTAGAACAACTCCAAAAAGCACCTTATCCAGCACAAATCGTGGAAGAGATTGAGCATTTTTTCTGAGAAAATACGGTCATTGTAGGACACAATATTGCCTTTGATACCCATTTTTTACAAAAGTTCTTTCCTTCACTTAAATGGTTTGCGAGTATTGATACATTTCCCTTAGCACAAAGTTTAATCCATTACACTCCTAGCTATGCATTGGAGGTCTTGGTAGAAAAACTCTCAATCCAGGGGAATTTCAGTAAATATTGCAAAGAATTTGGCTGTAATCTCAATCAAGGAGCAAATTTTCATGATGCACTTTTTGATGCAAAGTTGACCGCATCACTCTTCCTCTACCTCATCGAGCGCATTTATTTGATTGGAGAAAACTATCCACAACTTTGGCAAACCTTTCAAAAAACAGATTCTGATTTTTTTTATCTTAATGATCCTCAAAACTGAGAAAGTAATGATAAAATCAGCATTCCTCCCCTCAAAAAAATCAGTCCAGCCAATACCAGCATCAAAGAATCTGATTATGATTTTGATCTCAAAAACTACCCCCATGGGCAAAGATATCGCTACGATCATCTCAAACTCAAACTACTCTTGCAAGCATTTGCCAAACAGCAAAAATTGATTCTTGCCTTTTCCAATCAAGCAAAGTTTGCGATTGCAAAAAACATTCTCAACGAAATGGGGATCAAAAACTTAGGATTCCTCAAACCGGAACAAACCTTGAATAGGCAAGCATTAGAAGATTTCGTCAATAAAGAGCAGTTTAATTTTTTAGAATTTTTGTTTTTGATCAAATATTTTTCTCATCTAGAACAGGGACTAGGAGTACTAGATCTCAATAGCAAAGCAAATTATGAAATCTACACCGCCCTCAAAGATCAAAGAGAATCCGTAAACTATCCTCTCATTTTAACCACTCATGGGGGATTGTTTGCGTTTCTAGAAAATAGAGAAAAAGCATTTGAAGATTATGGAATTATCTTTTTTGATACTGAATGGCGATACAAAAATTATAACTTTTTTCGTTCTCGCCCTTATGATCCAAACTATACCATCAATTATATCGAGATGCTCGTATATAAATATCAACTACAGCTAGAATACAACAAAATCCATGATTCTGACTATGCTCATCTCGTAAATTTTCAGCAGGAATTTTTGATGTTTATCGGAATCTTGGGACAAGAAACGAAAAGATTTTTTACCCATACTGATGCCAGCGAAATCACCTTAAATCCTATCATCGGCAATATCGCTTTTTATCAGAGTAATAAATTGATCGAAAAACTCAGAAACTATGAAATGTTTTTGGAAAAATTACTCAATCCAGAAGAATTTAGCACCTTATGGAAACAATTTTTTGAAATGCTAGAAATTTTCCAAGGATTGATGAAGGTAGAAAAGAAAATGTATGAAAAGTCAGGATTTTATTTTCTCTATGCTCAAGAGACAAGCTTTACCAATTGGGAAGAGTTTTTGGATATCTTTGCTTCACATCATACGCTTTTCCTCAGCCATCATGATCAAGTAAGACAGTTACTTCTCCCTGAAACCATCACTCAAGAAGCAGAAAAATCTCAAAACAAAAATCTCCCAAAACTAGAACTTCCTGCCTTGAAAATCCCTGCAATCAAACAAAGAATTCAGCATTTTGATCTCAGTAAAGCTCCCAATGCAACCATTTTTATCCTCTCAGTCATCAAAACAGAATCTAAAGAAATCTTTGAATCTCTGATAGCAGCAGGATTTGACAAAGAATATACTCTCTTGGTAGAAAATATCACTGGTGGTGTGGGAAAAAATATTTTTAAAGCTCAACAACAAGGGAAAACAATTATCATCGGTGGTTATAATTTTTTACTCCAGCTTTTTGCTCAAAAAGTTGCAATTTTTGATCTAATTGTGTATAATAATAAAGGTAAACAACAAGCCACGATTTTACATGATATTCTCTGGTATGGAGCTACGCTCTTGGGTCCACAAACATCAGTATGAGATTTATAAACTCCTAGGAGCCACACTGCTATGTTTTTTATGATTAGTAATTTTTAGCAAAGATGTAGGCAATCCTAACAGCATGATCCAGCAAGAATATCTTCCTCTAGAACAAGTTGAAGAAAAGATAGAAAATAATTCAGATAAAGAGCTAGAGGAGATTGAAAACAACCTAGAACACTTTAGTCCCAAAGGATTTTGAAATCTGGATTTTTCCCAACTTTCTTTTGCAGAAACCTGCCCAAACTATCCTCAGCTCTGTGAAAAAATTATCTATTCTGGAACAATCTCCATAGCAGATCAAAATCTGACTTTTCAAAATCATCTAGAGATTTATAGTTTTCTCCAGAGTTCACTTAGTAAAGGGAAAAGTCTAAAAGAGGTATTCAAACATCTAATCATCAATAATGCACTCGGAAATAGGCGCTGAGGAGCTACTTGGGAAAAAATAACCATCAATCTCGCATCTTTTGCAGATCTTTCTGAATTTTATAAAGTTTTGGTCCATGAGTTTGGACATATCGTGGATCTGGGAAGTTTGCAAGGAAAAAGTAGAGCCAAAAATGGAAATTTTACAGAATTTGGTAGGACTGTTTTTGAGATAGATGATCCTTCCTTGGAGTTTTATCGTTATTCACGATGGACGGAAGATATCAGACAAGAAAAGGCAAAGAAAGAGGACTTCTGTAGTGGATATGGGATGAGCAATCCTTTTGAGGATTTCGCAGAGTGTTTCAATCTCTATCTCACCAATAACCAACTCTTTCAAGAAATAGGGAAAGACAATCCAGTACTCAATAAAAAATATAACTTTCTCGCAAATCTCTTTCTAGGAAAATATCTCAGCCAAGGAAAGCAAGAACTTTATTACCAAGGATGGAGACCTTGGGATACTACCAAAATTTAGAAGGAGAACACAACTCTAACTATATTTCACTTTATTAAGAATAAATTTCTGTAGTATTATTTCTGTGAGATGATAGTAGTGTGTTGTTCTAAGACTCTTTGCATATCCTGAAGGTTTTTTTAGATATCTTAAAACCATTCTTATAGATTCTGTTGAGGAAAAATCTTTTGTATTACAGAAAACCATTCTTGTCAACTTTAATAATCAAAAATTACCGCATCCTCAACCATTTTCTCTAATTCTAATATTTGTTGAAGAGATACAGTAATTCTAAATCACAATACTTCATGGCTTTTTTGGCAGCATTTAGCACAAGTTTCTTACTAATTCACCAAAAACTTTTTTTAATTTTTTCAATCTTTTTGAGTATCTTTTAAAAAAATTTGATATCTAGATAAAAAATCATAAAATTATTCAATTTTAATTTTTTAAATAAAAAATTAAACATAGACTATCAAAAAAAGATAACATCTATGTAAATATTTATTCACAATTTTAAAGAACAAAACTTTAAATTAACTGTATTTCAAAAGAGTTTGAATCTTTAATTTTAAAAAACAAAAAAAGCTACTTTAAAGTAGCTTTAAATAAATATTATAATACTATATTTTAATATTCAAAAGGACTTCCTTCTTTAAATCTTTCTACTCCAAATCCAAGCTTTGTCTCATCATCTGCATAGAGCGTACAAAGTGGCTCTCCTTTCTTTACGGGATCTCCGATTTTTTTATGCAAGTACATTCCTGCTTCATCAATGATTGGACAACCTAATTTTCTAGAGATTAAATTAACATCATGAAGATTGATCGCAGTAACTTTTCCATCTTTTTCTGCAAGCATCTCTTGGGTAGCTTTTCAGAGTTCTAAAGCTTCTGAAGTAATTTCCGGATTTCCTCTCTGTACCTGGATAATTTCTTGCATTTTTGCTCGAGCTTTACCAGAAGTGAGCTGTTCTTTTGCCAATTTGTATGCTACCTTTCCTTTCGCCAAACCAACCATCTCAATGAGATCTTGTGCCAAAAGGAGAGTTTTTTCTTCCAAATCTTTCGGTCTCAAAGGGTGTTGTTGTAATACCCTCAGTACTTCACGGACCTGTAATTTTGCACCTACTCCATTTCAGATCACTTCATTTGCTGGAGTAATTGCTACTTTTGTTAGGATTCAGAGTTTTTTCCCCACATATTCAAATTTCTTTTTCCAGTCCTTTGCTTCTTCCATGGTAGTGACTTTCGCAGTTGGACCTACTGGCACATCAATCAATAAATGAGTGATTCCCATCGCATATTTTTTGGCCATAATCGAACTTACTACCTTTGCTCTTGATTGCATGGAGAGAGGATACTGCACTTTGATGAGTTTATCATCTGCCGGCGCTAGTGCTAATCCTCCTCATCGAACCAAACAACAATTCAAATCCTGAACCAATTGTTCTATCTCAGTTCTATTGAAAGAAATATCCATCAATACATTTACACATTCTCCTGTAGCTGCCGGAGAGGTAATGGATTTGGAAAAGTTTTTAGGAATCTTGATCCCCAAACTCGCAATCAAAGGAATCAAAATCATCGTTGTCTCATTTCCAGGTACTCCTCCAATACAGTGCTTATCCGCGACAATTTCTCCCTCAGGGTAACGAAACATTTCTCCATTTTCTGCCATCGCTTTAGCGGTCTGATACATCTCTAGATCTGTCGTAGGATAGAAAAAACTGGATGCTACATAGTAAGTCATCATAATTTCATCTAGTTTATTTTCTGAAATATCTTTGATAATCGCAAACATTTCATCATAAGAAATTGCTTCTCCTTTCATTTTTTTCCTAATAGCATTATTCGCAATACTAGAACTTTCTGCCAACTTGATAGCAATTATTTCATTATTTTTAAATGCAACTTGTTCTGTCACATCAGCAAAGAGTGCCACATGTCACTCAGCAACAGCAGCAGAAAATCCAACCTCTACTACAAGTTTTTCATCATTTTCCCTGATCAAACTTACTCTATCATGGATATTGATCCCAAAAGCAGTAGCTTGTTTGGGATTGAGGAGGATGATCATTTTTTCTCCATCTCTGATATCTAGGAGCTGAACTTTTGCTAAATAAAAAGACTCTAATACTTCATTAAATCCATTTTTTACGACTTTTTGTTTGGTTTTTTTTGTAATCATCACTTTGATATAAAAAATAAAATAAAACTTTCAGTGTCAAGTATATCCAAAGTTTTTTTCTTGTCAAAAAAAAGAGACTGAATAGCACAATCTCTCTTTACTTTTTTTAAAACACTACTACACCACGACTATCTAGTTCTCAAAGATTTTTTAAGTTTGGTTCTCACCCAACCAGAAGCCGATACAGAAACCATTTCTGAACCTCCAGAAGGAGTCCTAATATATCTATATCCATCTGGATCAAGTCTCATCCTTGTTTCCCAACAAACTTTTCTCCCTCTTAAAAACCAATTGTAAGTAGCTCATCTAGGATTTACCCACTCTCCAACGACTCAAAGCATTTTTGCCTCTTCCAAATCCAACTTTCTCCTTGGATAGTCAAATCTTTTTGCTCCTTTTAGTCTACTTGCTTGCTTTTGCTGTTGAGCTTTCTTTTTTGCAATTCCTTGTTTATTAGTCCTACTTGCCATATAATTACTGATAAGAAAAATAAATTCTACATTATTTAGAAATGATTTGTGGTTTGTCTTTGTGAAAAATACTATCCCATTTTGCTCTGAGCAAAACCCTATACTGAATACTGTACTGAACGATACTAAATACCGAAGTAGTAAGAATATAAATTCCTACCGCCGATTGTACAGAATATACAAAAGTCGCCATCATCGCAGTCATCATAATATTCATCATTCCCATCATTTTTGACATATCGGGCATCTTTACACCAGGGATATTTGAGTTTTGTGCCGGAGCATTTTTTTGAGTGAGACTAGTCAATTGAAACTGAATATAATTGAGGATAGCAACTAATCCTGTAAGAATCCAATTTCCAGTCTCAAAAAGATTAATTCCTAAAAAATTAGCATTAATATTTGCAACATCTAGATATTTATTTCCAAAACTCCAAAAAAAGCTATAAAGCCAATCTGCAGGTACCGTCCCTGCTACAAATTGTCTAACCACAAAGAAAAGTCAGATAAATACTGGCAATTGTACCAACATTCCCAAACACCCTTTGAGTGGGGCTCCTCCTTCTTTTTTGAGAAGTTTCATAGTTTCCTCTGATATTTTTTCAGGATTATCCGCATATTTTTTTTGAATCTCTTCCATTTTAGGTTGAATTTTGGACATTCCTGCTCCCATATTTGCTCCAGCAACGCTAGTTTTTATCAGAGCAAATCTCACTACCAAAGTAAGAAAAACAATAGCAAGTCCCAAATTCCCTCAGAAAATTGCTAGAAAAATCACCAATAAATTGAAGATTGGGCGATATAGGATTTCTGCCCAAAGAATCTTGAATCGATTCATTTATTTATATCAAAAAAGAATAAAAATTATAACTTCATCACTTCTTCAGATTTCACCTTTACCACTTCATCTACCTTGAGATTCATTTGTTTAGTCAGATTTTCAATATTATTTTCATTTACTTTGTGAGCATCTTCTGAAATTTCTTTGTCTCCAAAAAGTTTTTTAGATATCGACATTGCATCTTGTCTCACCAACCTAATCTGAGCTTTGGTTTCTTCTCCCATCGCTTTAACTTGTTTGGTAATTGCCTCTCTCCTCTCCTGGGTCAATGCCGGAATTTTTACCAAAATATGAGAACCCTGATTATCAACTCCTACTCCAAGATTTGCTTCATAGATTGCATTAGTAATGGATTTTGCATTGGTTTTATCTCGTGGTTCTATCTTGAGAGTGGTAGTATCCATAACGGTAATATGTCCCAAAGCATTAAGTTTCATCGTTCCATAATCAGTATCTACATTGAGATTTTCTACCAATCAACTCGTAGCCCTCCCAACCTGCAATCATGAAAACTCACGCAAGAGAAAATCTAAAGCTTTTTGCATTGCTTGTTCGTAGTTTTTCAAATCCATAATAATGTATTATTACTTGATAAAAAGAATCATATTTGTATATAATTAAAATACTCTTTTTTTCAAGAGATAAAAGCGATAAATCAAAAAAATAACAATTTAATATTGAATTTGATTGATGCAAAGAAAAAAAATAGGAATCTGGTTCATCATGTCCATTATTTTTTTGGGAAATATTATTCCCTATCCTATTTTTGCTCAAAATAAAAATTCCAACATCACTGATTATCCACTTGTTTGTTCGAGTACTCCTCAAACAATGCAACTTTTTATGGATTTTCAAAGAGAAGCAATTAATCTTATTGCGAAAAAATCATTCCCACTCGAAATTGCTAATATTGGACAACTAGAGTCTGGATTATTTAGCCATGGAGTATTACAACTAAATTCTAACAATACTATCAGTAATATCCTTGCTCATATAGGTAATAGTACAAGTAAACTTATTATTCAAACCGCTACCACAAGTCTTTTATTTGCTGTAAGTGCAGTAAGTACAGCGATCAGTTCTCCCTTTTCAACAATTAAAATACTCTTCGCTGAAAGGCCTATCCTCAGAGATCGAGCAAAGATAATGGACCTAGAACGAGAGGTCAGCAAACTTATCTACTATATAGGGAAAGATGATCTTCTCACCAGAAAAATATCTAATACCCAAGAATTTCAACAATTGATAGAATATTATAAACAACAAGGATTATTTTCAGAAAATAGCCATTTTAGCAATAGTACCAGCTATGCAAACTTGCTTTCTTTTCTTGGATGGCAAAACACCAAAGTAAAATACTTTCTTCTACGAGGAGTATCTTTGGAACCAGACGATAAAAAAGCAGAAGGAAAGCCAGCTCAAACAGATTTTACCATTTATTTTCATCCAGATCGAGCTAATGAAATAAAAGAGGATTATATCGGAACTAGAGCATGATTTGGATTTAAATGCAACAAATCTTTTCAAAAATTTTCTACCAACACCAAGGGGATCTTTAAAAATTTCTGAGAAGAAACTAGCAACTCTCGAGAAATAATCAAACAAGCCGGAATAAATCTTTGGGAGGCTTTAATGCTAACTCCTAAAGGAGTTTGGAATAATATCAAAGGGAAAGATACAGAACCCTATCTGAGTGAAAGAGAAAAGGAACTACTAAGGAGTGTCTATGGCATCAAAACATCACAAATAACAAGAGAAAACAAACTATCAATTTTAAATATATCAAAACAGACGAGAAATAATTTTTTAGATATGAAAAATGATCTGTATAATACAAGAGATAGCACTATCACAACCATCAACCATATACAAGATAGTGCTAAAATTTTTTCAGAAAATTCTAATCAATCATGGGCTAATGTCAAAAAAACATTTAAAAACTTTAGAGAAACAACTACTAGTATACTCAAGAAAGGAGATAAAATATCAAAAAGAGATCTAGAAAAACAATTAATCAAAGATTTATCTCTTCAGGAGGCTAATTCAATTATTAATTTGATAGAACAAAAAAATGCCCAAGATATTTTAGAGAGATTCCAAGAAGACTTTCCAAATGAATCAGCAAAAGATGCTTTTAATCTAGCAATGATCAGCTGACTTTTAAGATTGCAGCAGGAGCAAAATTTAGACAAATATTATAGCCAAGATACTCTCCCTGCAGGAATCACCTTTAAATTTTGAGAACTCTCTAATAGTATCAAGCGTGTTATTTATAGTATTGGAAATAAAGACCATGGACTCAGATACGTAGTAAACCAACGATGTACATTTCAAGCACAAAATAAGGGAACAAAGGGATGTTATATCCCATAAAATCTATAGCATATTTAGCACCACCAATATAAATATGAAAAAACTACAATTTAGTTTAATCACACTACTTATTCTAGGATTGCTAAACAATAATCTTAGCTTTTCTTTTGACTATGATCTCTCAAATAGTTTTTCATTCTCTTATCTTATCAACCAAATAAATACTCAACTAGTAAGAGGGAAAAATAGATCAGTTGGCAAAAGAAATCTCATTAATGACTATTGCCAGACAATGTTGGACCCAAACAACAGCAATCAAATTGGCTCTAGATACCGAAATTATGATGCAAAACAATCGGTGTTTTTATACCTTTTGTGCAACAATCAGTGACTCAAGTATCAAGAAAGTTTTGCTGATTTTTTGTGAGAATCTGAAGAACAATATCTCAAACATAGTAATTTTATCAAACTATGATATGAAGATTATTGTCCAGAAAAGTATCAAGAAACCTGCAATATTCCTCTCATAACAAAAAAAATTCTGAGTGATATTTTAGAAGAACTTTTTATTCTCCAGCAAGCTCGCAGTATTGGACTAACTCTCGTTGCTACAGATAACAAAGAAATACAACAAAAGATCGATGATCTAGCCTACGAATCATTTATGATTCAAGGATTTTGTAGTGATAAAACCCATAATTATCCAAAGACATGCAATATTTGGGAGGGACATATCAAATGATACTATACGAGCCTAAAGCAGCTAAGAATCTTTAAGATTGACAGTCTTTTAAAGCAAGCTCAAATAAGAGAAAAAGGTGAAGTTTTGAGAACCTGTGACCTCGAAAAATATCCAGATGAATATAATATTATTTTATGCTGAACTGTAGGAGAGACTGAAAGCTGATTAAAACCGTTCATAAATGTAATTTACAATGAAGTACTCCGGTATCAACTCTTCTTATCTTATTACAATCAATATATTTCTGATAGAGAACCAAACAATATTACTAGCTTAGAACAACAAGAATTGATTGAAATTCCAAAGAATCTAAATGTCATGTATGAAACAATCCACCAGAGTATTAGAGATCTTTTAGATTTTCATAATAGCTACATAGTTCATATTGGATTATTGAGTCACCAGGAAGACCTTTTGCGTATGAGAGATAAGTGACTAAGCAAGTTAATTACTCCTTTTTATAATATCTATGAAAAAGTAAGAAATGTACAAATTCAAGACAAATAAGATAAAAATCTGATTTCTTTTTTGGATTCTCCTCATAGGTGGAATAGTTTTTATGCAACCAGTAAATGCACAAAAAAATATCAATGGACTCTTTAAAGAACGAAGTGAAACCTACCAAGAAAATGAAGACAATAAAAATATGGTCAATAATAGTATACAATTTAACATTTTCAAGCAAAACCTTGAAAGTAATCAACGAAATTCTATAAAAAAACTCTTATATTGAGTTCAGTTTGCCCAGAAAAGGATAGAAGAAAACTTTCCATCTTGTGTTCAAAACTTTCCTAATATTGCAACAATCCTCTATTTTAGCAATAATGATTTTCAAAAAGAAATAGATCTAGAACTAGAAAAAAAATATATAGAAAATTTTAAAACCCCTCAATGAAAAGAATATTTGAATATTTGTAATCAAATAAGCAATTGTATCCAAGGATCTCCAAGCAAACTTTTATCATTTGACTGTAATCATACCGTCAATAACTTTTATCTTCAAGGGATTAGTTATTTTGAAAATCAAGAAAACATCAATGATAGCAACAAAGGAATGGATAAATATTTAAACAATAGTATTGAAGATAGTCCCTTTGATATCCTTTATGATATCATTCATATCAAAAAAATACTTTTTGGAGAAGAAGGTAATGAAGATTTAGAACTTATTTTTTATAGAACTCCTCTTTTTGCATCAACACAATCTTCTTCTCAATCAAGTCCAGAAGGAGGAATAACATCAAATTTTTCTAACAACAGTAAGAACCAAGAAAGTAATTGAACAGAAGATGGAATAACTACAGATATAGAAAATCTAAATAATTTTTGAGAAAAAAATCAAAATCAGACAATCTTTCAAGATTCAGAAATCAATAATTTTTTAGAAAAAATAAACTGAACATCCATAAACGAGAACAATAGTATTGATGCACCATTTTTTGTCAATCAGTGCGATATTCCAGAAGGCCAAGATCCCCTTTTTCTAGAAGATGAAATTCTAAATTTAGGAAAGTTTTCAGAAAAAGAATTAGAAGAATATTTACTCAATACAATCAAAGAAAATGATCGAATAGAACAACTAAAGTATAATTTTTCTCCCCAATTCTCTAGCGAGAAATGATCTTCAACTAGCAACCTAGCAACAAATCCTGAAGAACAAAAAAATCAGCTAGAAGACCTTGGTCAATGTTCAAAAAAATGTGATGATCTAGCGTTAGATCTTAAATTAGTGTGTAGATTAGATTGTCTCTGCTCTTTGTTGATTTCACCATCACTTCCAAACCCTCCAAATCCTTTTACTTTACTAGAGGAATGATCTTTTAGACTCAGATTTTGTACCATTCCTAGCGAACCAATAGCTTTAGATAAAGGTACAAAAACACTCTATGGAATTAACAGTTTTATAGAAGAAATTTACTCTGTAGTAAAAAATCTCATAGAAAAATGAGAACTTTCTACCAGAAATAGAAAAAGAGAATTTCTAGATAGTAGCCTTAAAACATTCAAGTTTTCGGAAATTACCTCATTTGTATTCAATATTGTACAAACACCAATCAGTAATGATCTAACATTAAAGAAACAACAACAAAGGCAGGAAACTTTCGATAACATCAACTATACTCAGAGCAAAACACTAAACCCAGCTTTAGATAACAATCAATATATCCTTTGATGGGATCACAACGAAAGAATCCAATACCCTACGCCAACAGAGGCAATAAGAATTGATACTTTTCAAATCCAACAAGAACTCTACATAGATAACCTATTATACAAGGAAAAAGATCTTGATTACTGGCTCAATATCCGAGACTTTCTAGAAAAAAGTGCAATATTTTTAGAACATCTCAATAATAGTGTTATTGAACGAACCAGTATTATCAATGGAGTTTTAGAAAAACCCAGAGCATAGAAAAAATGACCAGTTTTTTTTAACACTCATCAAGTCTAACTGGAAAAAAACTACCATTGATCTTTTGGAAGTAGGATAGCTCAAGTACCGAAATATTTTTCTACAACGGTTGAGTTGATCTTTTTTATCGTAGCCAAAGGATCAAAAATAAAAGAATTAATCTTTTCTAATTCATCCTTTGAAAAAGCCAATTCAAAATTTTTGATCACGACTCAATCTTTCCAAACTCAAACATCAAAACCAACTTGAGACAAAATATTTTTTGATAAATCATATCTTGCAATAAACTTAATATTTTGAACAGTAAAGTAGACTCTAATAACACCATGATCATGTACAATATCATCAGGTTCTACATTAAGATAAGTTCTAAAAGAATCTAAAACCTGTAAACTGGCCCTGATTCCATATCCTTCTTCCTCATCTTCTATCCTATAAGAAAAGATGCTATGAATCCATACTTTAGAATTTGTTGCTGTAATTTCAGAAAATTCAATACTAGCTAAGATCTGTTTTTCTAAAATCTTATCAGAAATATTTAGCCCAACTAATTGATTATTTATTAAATGAAAAGTATAAGCAACCTCTTCCTCATTTTTTAACACCAAAGTCGTAGGAGAACAAGAAAATAAAAATTCAGAATATTTTTCCTTCATCTCCACACATAAAGAGCTTTTTTCAACTTCCCCTATCGCAATATCTTGGTGTTCCTCTATTAGTCCTAAAACTCTTGTAAGGGTATAACGATTGTTTTTCAGCAAAATATTGAGATAATCCGCAAGTTTTTCATTTGTAATAATCTCAATTTTTTCAACATACAAGATATTTCACTCAAATTTTAATTGCAAAATTAAATCTAATTCTGATTTTTTATCAATTCCTATAACTTTTAAAGAGTTTTCTCATGTTAATTCAGAAGAATGTAATGCAAACTGAGGCGGAAGATAATTATCTTTAAATATTTTTTCCAAATCAAGAGAAGGAGTTCCAGTATTTTTGTTTTGATCTACATTAGCAACAATATCTCCCTCTATGCTAGTTTGCAATCAAATAAATCCCATATTTTTATTTCAATTATTGATAATAAGCAGGTCATTGAGTAATGCACTTTTTTGTTCTTTGGTAATTTTAGAACTTTCATTATTTAGCACTGGCAACAAGATTTGGTTATTAAACCAATAAGTAAGTCCCTTATAAAAGGATCCAAAAAAGTTTCCTTCTTTTGAGGCAGAGTCCTTGATTAGGAACTCTTTTAAAAAAGATAAATAGGAAGACAATAGAGAAGCGATAGATTCTCATCCCCTTATCTGCTTTAAAAGTAATTGTTGAGTAGAAAGTAGTTTATAATAATTTAAAAAGGAACTTGCATATACCGAATTATTAATATATCCAATACTTAGTCATTTTTTTATTTCTTCAAAATCATTCCATAAAAGATATTCATTTCTATAAGTATCCTCACAATCATAAACGATATTTCTCAAAAAAGTATCTGGTTCTGCTCATAATTGTAACATCTTATTTATTCAAGCACAAATTTTTTGATGATAAATGGGATTTGAAGAAAAATGAGAAACAATATTTTTAAAATCTAAGTAATAAGCATCTAATTTATAATAGGGAAAAGTATCTAAAAATTCATTAACATAGAACTTACAAATTGGAGAATTTTTGCTTGAATTTTCCAAACAATCTAAAGAAAAATTTGATCTAATATTTCACTTTAAATAAAGCTTAGGCAAATCAAGTGATTTAACCACTGGAGGGTTTACCAAAGGATAAAGAAGAACCTCCTTATAAAAAGCATCTATAATTGCAGGATTATAAGTTTTATTTTCATAAAAATTATAATAGTAGTCCAGTTTCTTTTGACTAACATTAGTAACTCTCGGCAAAACAAGAGATTCTTTATAAATAAGGATATTATCTTCCGAAAAGACAGTATCTCAATCAAGCAAAATTTTTCCATCAATAATAGGAAATTGTAAGTTTTCAAAAGCATTCAAAGAACTATTTCTTTCTCAAAAAGTATCTTCAATAGCTTTTATTTGTGGGATAATATTTTCCGTATTTTTTAGAGAAAAGTTTTTTATTTTTGCTATCTCAGGGAAAAAAATCAAAATAATAATAGAAAACAAAAAAGCTGAGAGATATACTCCATATTTAAAAATTATCTTATACATCCATCCGTAGATAGTGATAATCTTTACCTGTTCTTTATTAAAAAATATCGTTTCTTTCATAGGCAAAAGGAAATAGAGACAATTAAATTTTATTCCTTACTAACAAAACTTTAATCAAGTAAGCACTTAGTATCTCAAGAATTAATTTAATTGAATTAAACTATTCTTTATTACAAGTATAATCTTTTTTTAAAAAAACACAAATTTTAGAGTAGAAAAAAGACTGATTCTTTTCAAAACCAGTCTTTTAGTTATTTTTTATAAAATATGATTTAATTATTCATAAGCTTCATATTTTTCCATCACCAAGTCTCCATCAATTTTGTTGATAATTTCTTGTACCACTCCTACAATAATAATTACTCCAGATCCTGCTACAATCATTGGGAGTCCACCAACTGCAGTCACAATAGATTGTACAAATGGAATCCATTGTAAAATATAGGTATAGATTCCAATCAATCCTAATCCCACTCACCCCCAAAGGCAAAGATGCATTAAAATGGAATTGATATATTTTGCTGTAGCATTACCTGGTCTGATTCCAGGAACGTATCCTCCCTTCTTTTGGATATTATCCGAGATCCTATCAGGACTAAAAGTAATTAGAGCGTAAAAGAAAGTAAACAGTACTATTAGTACCAGGTAAACAAATACAGCAAGGAATCCTGGATTTTGAGAGTAGATATTTAGATGTGCACTAACCCAATCAGCTATTCCTACTAATTTTAAATTTCCTGGATGAAATTGAGTAATCAGTTTTGCCAAAAGATTTGGAAAAGAAACAAAAGCCATCGCAAAGATAATTGGAACCATTCCTACCGGATTGAGAGGAATAGGTAACTGAGAAGATTGTTGTATTTGTCCCTGTTTAGCATAGATAATAGGGATTTCTTTAATAGATTTGAGAATCAAAATAGAAAGAACCACTAATACTCCGACAATTACTACCATAAAGAAAAGCATTCCCCAAAGATTCGTACTTGTAGTTACTGATCCGTAAAGTTGTTGTGTAATCCCTGCTACAATAGAAGAGAAGATAATCATAGAAATTCCATTTGAAATACCTTTTTCTGTAATTAATTCTCAAAGTCGCATCAACAAGATTGATCCTACCATCATCACAAATCCAGAGAGCAATACATTTACTAACGAAGTTTCAATGATTGGTAACGCTCCTGCTCATAAGATGCTATTGATCAAATATACTGCTCCAATTCCCTGAATGAATGCAAGAGGAACTGTTAAATATCTGGTATATTGATTGATCTTAATTTGTCCAACCTCTCCCTGTTCTGTTAATTGTTCAATACTAGGAACTACCACTCCCATCAACTGCATAATAATTGAAGCCGTAATATAAGGAGAGATACCAATAGCAATAAATGCAAACTGTTCTAATGCTCCTCAAAGCATCATCATAAAATATCAAAAATCAGAGTTAGTTCAAAGAGTCTGTTGAGTCAATAAAGCAATATCTGCAAAAGGAACTGGAATGAAAATTAGTAACCTATAAATTGCCAAAATAAATAAAGTGAAAAATATCTTTTTTCTAATCTTCTTGTTTCTGAATGCAGAAGACATCTTTTCTAAAGCCTTAGTTATTGCTTTCATCAATAATTAATATAAGATAAATTGAGCAGCCAAACGAATTCAAAAAAAACATTATATGAAAATAAACTATAGCATTATCCCTCTATAGTTCATCCAACACTTTCTATTTTAGATTTAGCAGAAACAGATAATTTATCGATGCCTGATACCTTTAATTTTTTAGATAAATCTCCATTTCAAAGAATTTTTACAATATTTTTACTATCAGAAATATATTTTTCTTGAATCAAAACTTCTTTAGTTAAAGTATCTGTAATATTTGGATTTCTTTCTATTTCTGCAAGATTGAGAATTGTAAGTTCTTCTTTTAGTTTAAAATATCTTTTAAATCCTCTTTTTTTAGGCATTTTTTGTATCAAAGGAGTTTGTCCTCACTCAAAAAATGGACTTACCTGAGCACCACTTCTAGCTTTTTGACCCTTAAGTCATTTTCCGGAATAATTTCCTCTACCAGAACCATCTCATCTTCCCACTCTAATAGATTTTTTATGTAATCCCTTGCTTCTTGATAAAGAATGTAATTTCATTTTGATACAACGATTAAGTATAGATAAAAAAATAATTATTCTGACTTTTCTTCTGATGGAGTTTCTGTTGTATCTGCTTTTTTGCTAGCAGGTTTTTTTACAGCAGGTTTTTTCTCTATCTTTTCTTCTGATTTTTTTTCTACTTTTTTGCTAGCAATTTTTTTCTCAACAGGTTTTTTATCTGTTGGTTTTTTATCTGATTTCCCTTCTATTTTTTCTTCTGATTTTTCAATATCTTCTGTAGAAGTTTTATCTTCTATTGCAGAGAAATGATCTGCATGTTTATAAGAAGAAAGTGCTTTAATTGTAGCCAATGCATTATTAAGTTTATTGTTTGATCCAATCATCTTTGAAAGGATGTTAGAATATCCAGCCATTTCTAGTACCGCTCTAATAGAAGAACCTGCCTTCAAACCGGTACCTTCAGCTCCTGGAAGGAGTCTTACAATACAAGCTTTATACTTTAGAGTAATAGGATATGGAACACTTCAATTTTTTGTAATAGGAACCTCAAAAAGATGTTTATAAGCTTCATTTGAAGCTTTTTGTACTGCACTTGCAACATCATTTCCTTTGGCAGTACCTAGTCCAATTTTTCACTTCTTGTTTCCAATCAAAATAGTTGCTCTAAAGGACATTCTTCTCCCTCAGGTAGTAACTCTGGTTACTCTTCTCACCTCCAACAAAAGCTCTTCGAACTCTTTTTTTGGTTTTTCTCTCCTATTATTTCTTTCTGCTCTCATAGATAAACAATAATTATATAATAAAGATGTTTAAAACTCAACTCCTGAAGATCTCAATCCTTCAGCAAAAGCTTTAATTCTTCCATGATAAAGGTATCCGCCCCTATCAAAAGTTATTTTAGTAATTTTTTGATCTTTCAGTATTTTTCCGAAAGTTGCTCCTGCTAAAGCAGCTCTTTCAGTCTTAGTTTTTGCCTGCATATCCTTATCTGTAATAGATCCCAGCACCTTTCCCTCTTTATCCAATACTTGTGCAGAAATATATAACAGACTCTTATCTATAACCAATCTAAAATCTGGCTCTAGAGATTTAATTTTACTAGCAACTTTATTCCTTCTTCTTTGGAATTTTCTTTGCTTTTCCAATGACTTATTTTTTAGATAGTTCATCTCCTCAATCTAATTAGATAGTTAAAATATTATTTTGCGGCTTTCCCTGCTTTGAGTCTCACTACTTCATCCATATATCTAATTCCTTTTCCTTTGTAAGGTTCTGGTTTTCTAAAGGATCTAATTTTTGCAGAAACTTCTCCTACCAATTCTTTATTGATACCAGAAATTGTCAAAATAGTATTTCCCTTCGCATCCTGTTCTACCAAGATATCGATTCCCTCTGGAATCTCAAAGTTAACCTTATGTGCAAATCCCAAAGACAATACTAAAGTTTTTCCTTCTAGTTTTGCAGCATATCCTACTCAAATAATCAAAAGTTTTTTTTGAAATCCTTCGGATACTCCTAGTACCATATTTTCTACCAAACTCCTATACAATCCTCGTAAATTTCTTTTTTCTTCATCTTTGATAGAAAAAGTAAGAACTCCCTCTTCTTGTTTTATAATCACATCCTCAAGGATTTGAAGCTCTAGGGATCCTTTTGGTCCTTGAACTTTAGCCAAAGTATTTTCCATCTGAAAAGAAACTCCATCAGGCAATAATAAAGGCTTTCTTCCAATATTAGACATTTAACAAAGCTTGTAAAATAAATAAAGATATCTTAATAAATTTCAGCAATCAACTCTCCTCAGAGTTTTTTCTCTTTTGCTACATGAACCGCCATCAATCACTGACTTGTAGAAATAATTCCTATTCCCTTACCTCCAGCAACTCCCTTGAGATCCTTGTATCCCACATACCATGGTCTAGAGGGTTTGGAAAAAAATTTGATCTCTGGGATATCATTGATTGGATCTACAACCTTTTTTAAGGTAATATTTATTACTCTTTTATTGTCTTGTTCAAGCACTTCAAATCCTTTCACAAAACCATACTCTTGTAAGAGTTCCAAAATACTTACTTTAAACTTCGAGTGAACAACATCATTTACTGTTGTCTTTCTTGCCATGTATGCATTTTTGATTCTAATCAAAAGATCATGAATGGGTGCATTTACATATGTCATTTTTTGCTGTCATTATCATAAGATAAAAAATATTCTACCAACTAGCTTTCCTTAAACCAATAATCAGTCCTTCTCTGGCATACTTTCTCAAACATACTCTACAAACTCCAAAATCTCTTACATATGCTTTAGATCTGCCACAAACTCTACATCTATTGTAGTATTTTGTTGGTTGAGAAAGTTTTTCTCCCTTGGTAAATCTTTTGTGATACATCTTGGATTGTTTTGCTTTTAACGCTGCTCTAGCCATAATTTATAACAAGATAGGAATAAAAAATTCTATTGAAAGATAAATCAGATTTCTTCTAATAACTTTTGTGAGTCATTTTTATTTGCTGTCGTTGGAACAACGGTGATCTGCAATCCCATTGGGATACTAACATCATCTAATCCCAACTCCGGAAAAACATTATAATTTTTAATACCAATACTAAGATTTCCCCCCTGATCAAACTTTCTCTTTGAAATTCATGAAAAGTCTCTAATCCTAGGGAAAACCAATTTATTCAATCTTTCCAAGAAATCATAAGCTCTCTGTCCTCTCAAAGTAACTCTCAACATTACTGGCATTCCTTCTCTCAATTTAAAATTTGAGATAGATTTTTTGGAATGTACCATCACAGGTTTTTGTCCTGTAATCTGTCTCATATTTCTCTCAAATTCCTCAAAATCTTTATGCCCCTTTCTTGTAACTAAAGAACCAATTCCCATAGCAACAACAACCTTATCTATCTTTGGAACCTCATTAACATTTTTTAGTCCCAAATGGTCTTTTAGTTTTGAATATAATTCTGACTTTTTCATCTTGGATGGTAAAACAGATAACTAAAATACTAATCAATAATTTTTCAAGTTTTAACAGCTCTTCTCACTCTATTTCCAGATTTTGTAGTTTCAATAGCGATTCTTGTCGGCTTTTTTTCTTCTGAAAGATAATATGCCACATTTGAAATATGAAGAGGAAGAGTTTTTTTTACGAAACCTTGCCCTTTCATCGCTTTTTTAACTACATTTACTCCATCTAGATAGACCAAATCTCCAGAAACTTTTTCAATTTTTGAAACAGCTCCTTTATGTTTTCCTGAAATCACAACAACTGGATCTCATTTTCTCAACTTTCTCATTTTTTTAAAAGCTATAAAACAAGTAAATAAATTACAATACCTCTTCTGCCATATTAGTAATATTTCTATAATTTTCTCTTAACTCTCTAGCTACAGGCCCAAAGACCCTTTTTCCAATTGGGCTCATATTTCCCTTCGCATCTTTGGTAAGCAATACTACTGCATTATCTGCAAATCTAATATAACTACCATCAGTTCTTCTTGTTTCTTTTTTAGTTCTCACCACTACTGCCTGCGCAATATCTCCTTTTTTTAAGGTAGAACCAGGAGCTACTTCTCTCACAGCAACAACAACTCTATCTCCAACCTTTGCAAATCTTCCAGAGCTTCATTTTAAAACTCTAATTACTTTTGCTTTCTTAGCTTGAGAGTTATCAGCTACTACGACCATTGACTCTTGTTGTAACATCTTTTAAGACAAAATAATATCTAAAATTACATAATTTCCACAATTTCCCATTTTTTAGTCTTACTCATAGGACTAATAGCTCTAATTTTTACATTATCCCCTTCTACAGCTTTATTTTCTGGATTGTGAGCATAGTATTTTTTTCTAACCACATATCTTTTTTTATAAAGAGGATGCACCTTCACAGATTTCACTAACACTACAGAGGTTAGATTCATTTTAGAACTAACGATCTCCCCAACGAGTTCTTTGATATTTTTATCTCCAATAATTGTCATTAGTTATTAATCTTAGAGTGTAAAATAGTATTTATCCTAGCAATTTTAAGCCTAATTTCACCAATTTTATGAGTTTCTTTTAGGGCTCTGAGACTATTTTTCATCCTAAGTTCAAACAATTCTTGCTTGAGTTTTCTCCTCATAAGCACCAACTCCTTTGGAGTTTTTCACTGAAGTTCTTTTATAAATAAACCAGTACCCTTCATTGTAAATTTTAAATGAAAATATATAAAACTATCTAACTTCTCCTTTTTCTACAACTCTTACCTTTACTGGTAACTTTTTACCTGCACTGATAAGCACCTTTTCTGCCAACTCTCTATCAATTCCTGACACCTCAAATAGAATTTTTCCTTTTCTCACTGGAGCAGCATAAATATCCACGTCTCCTTTTCCAGATCCCATCGGCATTTCCAATCATTTTTTGGTAATTGGAGTATCCGGAAATACCCTAATCCAAAATTTTCCAACCTTTCTGGTATGCCTAACAATAACCTTTCTAGCAGCCTCGAGTTGTTTATTGGTGATATAAGCGCTTGTAAGTGCTTTCATTCCAAACTCTCAAAAAACTACCTGACTTCCCTTGGTTGTTTTTCCTTTGAGAGAAGGCACCATCTGCTTTCTATGCTTCCATTTTTTTGGTGTCAACAACATGATTATATCTAACTAATGATAACTAAAAAAATAATATTTTAATCCAAATTGATGCTTCTTTTTTTTGATTTTTTTGGTCCAAGAGTAGATTTTTTTTCTATCCAAACCTTTATTCACAATACTCCATATTTGGTCATTGCTTGCATATAATGATAATCAACATCAGACCTAAAAGTTTGAAGAGAAACCCTTCCTTCAATAAACTTTTCACTTCTTGCCATATCTGCCCCTCAAAGTCTTCATCCAATCTGAATTTTTGCTCCATTTGCACCTCTATCCATAATCCTTGATAAGGCATTTTTTGCAACCCTCCTATAAGGCATTCTAGACTCTAATTGAGTAGCAATAAATTCAGCCATAATTTTTGCAGAAAGCTCTGGATTTCTAACCTCCTTTACCGTTATTTTGAAGGTTTTATTCAGCTTTTTTTGCATTTTCTGCTCAAAGGCCTTAATTCTTTCACCTCACTTTCCCATCAATACTCCAACCTTGGATGCAAAGATAATTACTTCTACCTCTTTAAGAGTTTTTCTAATAACTACTTTTGCAATCCCAGCTCTTACAAACTCTTTTTCAATCATATTTCTGATAGCAACATCTTCCACAAAAAAGTCTGCTCCAGTTCTTTGGTCTTTTGCATACCATTCACCTGGCCAAGATTTCATAATTCCAACTCTCATTCCTATTGGATTTACCTTTTGTCCCATTAATTAATTATTACTTAGTAGTTAAAACAACCTTTACATAAGATCTATATTTTTCATAATGGCTAATTCTAGATCTAGAAACAAACCTTACCCTCCTAATTTTTGGTCACTTTCCAACCAAAATCTCTTTGATAAGTAAATCATCTAAAGCCAATTTATTATTATTTACTGCATTAGCAGAAGCAGATTTGATCAACTTGTAAAGAATTCTGGCTCATTTTTTAGGCATATATTCTAAAACATTTAGAGCGTCCAAAACGCTTTTATCTCTCACCAAATCAGCAACTAAATTGAGTTTTTTGTCTGATATAAGAGCATATTTTAATGTCGCTGAAACCTCAGTTTTCATAATTAAGATACGATATTAGATAAAGTAAATAAGCAAACTAGAAAGGATGTCCCCTAAATGATCTCGTTGGAACAAACTCTCCCAATCTATGTCAAAGCATATCTTCTGTCACATATACACTCACAAATTGTTTTCCACTATGCACAGCAAAGGTAAAACCGATCAT
Source organism: uncultured Candidatus Peribacteria bacterium (assembly GCA_964437055.1). Taxonomy (GTDB): domain Bacteria; phylum Patescibacteriota; class Gracilibacteria; order Absconditabacterales; family Absconditicoccaceae; genus HOT-345. The sequence goes on along the minus strand of CAYTFB010000002.1, from coordinate 5,535 downwards.
TTCAGGTACAATTTGAGATGCTCTATCCCAAACCTTTAGTACTTTCTTATCTCAGGTTTCATTCATTTTTAGAACCTTTTTTAACAGTTTTTCATTTACATAGAAACCTTTTTTCAGAGATCTAGCCATTTAACAACTACAATAAAGTAAATAAAATATTTCACCACTTCTATTCCTATTTCTTCTTCTTTCTTTTGGATACGATAAAATCATCTGATCGTTTTTTTCCTCTTCTGGTTTTAATTCCAGATCCAACCAACTTACCAGCAAAAGACTTAGGACCACGTTTTGAACCAATAGGTGCATGTCCCTCACCTCCTCCATGAGGATGGTCTACTGGGTTCATACTCTTACCAAGAACTCTTGGTTTTTTTCAAAGCCATCTTTGTCTACCAGCCTTTCCTATCACCATGTTTTTATGATCAGCATTGGAAACCTCTCCAATAGTAGCCCAACAATTTGCATTAAATTTTCTCACCTCTCCAGAAGGCATTTTTACAAAAACCAACCCTGAAGCTTCATCTTTTCCTGATATTGTTGCAGAAGCACCAGCAGATTTGATCAACTTTCCTTTAGAAAAAGGCGTAATCTCCAAATTATAAATTTGCATTCCTTCTGGAATATCTTTCAATTGTTTTCTATTTCCAGCAGCAATTTCACCTTTAACTCCATTCATAACTTCTTGTCCTACTAGGATTCCTTTCCAGGCAAGTACGTACCTTTTTTCTCCATCTACATAATTCAAAAGAGCAATTCTAGCAGTTCTATAAGGATCATATTCAACACTTGCAACTTTTGCAGGAATATCTAATTTATCATAACCTCTAAAATCAACTAACCTGTAGAGTCTTTTATGCCTTCAACCCATAAATCTCACAGTAGTTCTTCCTTGATTATTTCTTCCACCACTTCCAGAAATGGTTTTTGTAAGAGATTTCTCTGGTCTTTTTTTGGTAAGTTCAGAAAAATCATATCACAGCATAAATCTTCTAGATGGGGTATAGGGTTTATATTTTTTTAATGCCATTGCAAACTAACATTTATAATAGATAAATAGATCAACCTTAATTAAATAGCAAAATCGATTTTTTCTTTTTCAGAGAGGGTAATGATTGCTTTTTTATAAGATCTTTTTACCAAAGGTCTTCTAGATCTTCCCTTAAAAGCTGTATTTAAAACATTTATTTTTACTGGTGTTACCTTATAAATATACTTTATAGCCAAAGCAACATCATTTTTGTTGGCATCTGGATGCACCTTGAATACATACTTATTTTCCTCCTCTTGTTTTTGGTAGGTCTTTTCTGTAAAAACTGGTGCAAGAATAATTCCGTAAGGTCATACCTTATCGATTGCCTTAGGAGCAACAGATTTTCTAGCTCTTTGTTTTAAAATATCCTTGAATGTCATGATGATTATTTAATTAGAAAACATAAATATATTTTTCAACTATTTTGCAAATTTTTGTAAAGCCGATTCACAAAAGACTACAGAATCTGCATGTAACAAATCATAAGGATTCAAATAATCTACCAAAAGCAATTTTAGTCCTTCAATATTTCTAAAAGACTTTTCTATTCCTTCATTTTTTTCTCCCAAAACCAAAAGAATCTTTTTTTCTTGGAGTGAGAGAGCAGAGAGTACGGCAATTGCATCTTTTGTTTTTACTTCCATACTAGATAATTCTAAACCAATCACCGCATTATCATCTAATTTTGCAGAAATAGTACTATCTAAAGCCAGATTTCTCATCTTTTTATTCATTGACTTTTCAAAATTTCTTTCAGAACTAGGACCAAAAGCCACTCAACCACCTCTTCTAATAGGAGAATTTTTGTCTCCAACTCTTGCCCTACCAGTCCCTTTTTGTCTATAAAGTTTTCTACCAGATCCTGCAACTTCTCCTCTTGTTTTTGTAGAAGCTATCGCTTTACGAGCATTTGACTGCTGGTATAATAAATATTCATGGATCAAAGAAGGGTTGATTTTTTCTGCAGCAAATCTAGTTGCATCAAATTCAAAATCACGAACAGACTTTCATCACTTATCATAAACCTTGATAACATAAGACATCTTTTTTTCTAGAAGAAAAAACTAAAAAAACTATTCAAGTATTAATTTTAATTGAGCATTTTTATGACCAGGCAAAGAACCTTTCAACACCAAAAGTGTTTCTTGGTCATTTTGAATAACATCTAATAATTTTATTTTTTTGAGGATAATTTTTTCTGATCCCATATGCCCTGGCAAAGGGTGTCATTTTTGTACTCTTCTAGGTTTTCTATTTCCCTTTGAAGCACCAGCTCTAGTAAACTTGTGTCCATGAGTAGCTCACCCTGTAATCATATTTCGTCTTTTGATAATTCCCTGAAAACCCTTTCACTTAGAAGTTCCCACAACAGAAACTGTTTCTATTCACTCCAATGCAGTAGCATCCAAAACATCCCCTTCTTTGTATTTTTCAACAAAAGAATCATTAATAGAAAATTCCACCAACTTTGAGAAAGGCAGTTCATTTTTTCTCAACTTTTTATCTTCAGGCTTCTTTTCAACCCCCACTACAACAGCAGCGTAGCCATCTTTTTCCAAAGTCTTGTATCTCAAAACCTCTTGAGGAAGTACCTTTACCAAGGTAACTGGAGTAAAAACGCTATCTACCCAAATCTTCATCATCTCTTGTTTTGTAACTATAAGTCCTCACTTTGTATACATCCTACAAAACCCAATAACATAAATTAAAACAACAAACTACAAATCATGAACCACGAATTCATCCCATCTACAATAATAAATCCGCGGTTTGTCATTTGTCTTTTATCTTTAAAAAACCTTGATATCTACCAGAACTCCAACAGGGATTGCCAAATTTTGGAGATATTCCATAGTTTTAGAACCGCTTTCTACCACATCGATAACTCTAGCATAAGAAATCCTCTCAAACTGCTCTCTAGATTTTTTATACATAAAGTTTGACCTCAAGACTGTATACACCTTTCTAGACTTTGGCAAAGGGATCGGTCCTTTTATCTCAGCACCAGATTTTACCAATAGTGCAACTACCTTGGAAACAGAAGACTCCAGCATCCTCACATCATAACTTTTAAGCTTTATTCTCATCCTAGGAGCCTGATTTTTTTTATCTACCGACATTCAAGAAAACATTTAAATATAAAGCAAAGAAAAGAGAGACCCAAACAAAAACCACTGGCCTCTCAAGGAAAAATCAATCTAATTAGTCTAAAACCTTTGTAACAACACCTGCACCAACAGTTCTTCCTCCCTCTCTAATTGCAAATCTCAAACCATCTTCCATAGCTACAGGATAGATAAGATCTACAACAATATTTGCATTATCTCCAGGCATAATCATCTCTGTACCTGCAGGTAATTCGATATTTCCAGTAACATCTGTCGTTCTCAAGAAAAACTGAGGTCTATATCCAGTCATAAATGGAGTATGCCTTCCTCCTTCTTCTTTTTTCAAAACGTACACCTCCGCTTCAAATCTTTTATAAGTTTTTACAGTACCTGGCTTTGAAAGTACTTGACCTCTTTCAATCGCCTCTTTATCAACACCTCTCAAGAGAATTCCAACATTCATACCAGCCTCTGCCTGATCAAACTGTTTGTGAAACATCTCTACTCCAGTCACAACTGTCTTTACAGGAGCCGCCCCTAGTCCTAGGAGTTCAAGCTCATCTCCCATTTTTACAATACCTCTTTCAATTCTACCTGTAGCAACAGTTCCTCTACCTTTGATAGAGAAAACATCCTCAACTGGCATCAAGAAAGGTTTTTCATTATCTCTCTCTGGAACAGGAATATAAGTATCCAATGCACCAAAAAGTTCAAAAATAGGAGCATTTACTGCCTCATCTGTAGGATTTTCGGTAGCTTTCAATGCAGACCCTCTAATCACAGGAGCATTTTCATCAAAGCCATTATTTTTCAAAATTTCTCTCACCTCTTCTTCTACTAGATCAAGCATATCAGCATCATCCACCATATCACATTTGTTCAAGAAAACAACGATCTTTGGAACATTTACTTGTTTTGCCAAAAGAACATGTTCTCTCGTCTGAGGCATTGGTCCATCAACAGCAGACACAACAAGAATCGCACCATCCATCTGAGCAGCACCAACGATCATATTTTTTACATAATCAGCATGCCCTGGACAATCAATATGTGCATAATGTCTACCATCTGTCTCATACTCTACATGCCTAGATGCAATAGTAATTCCTCTCGCTTTCTCCTCTGGAGCATTGTCAATCTGATCATACGCAGATACCTGAGCAAATCCCTTGGTAGCTGCAACAGCTGTAAGCGCAGCAGTCAATGTAGTCTTCCCATGATCTACGTGACCAATGGTACCAACATTTACGTGTGGTTTTGTAGCCATAACAATAATTGTTTATAAAATTAAAAAACATAACAACATATATACTAATCTCCCCAGCAATTGCAAGTCAAACTCTAAAAAAAATGATTTTACCCACTTTCCAGCTCAAAAGGCAAGAAATCTGAGTGAAAAACCAACCCATAGATAATAAACCTCGAAAGATCATTGTATCTACAGAAACTGCACCTAAATCATAGCATAAAAGCAACAATAAAGACAAAGCCTGACGTTATTTTTTACCCCAAAGAACCTCATCATTATTTGGAAAGATTGTTTCAAATCTCGGGGATGCGGGACTCGAACTCGCGACCTCTTGGTCCCAAACCAAGCGCTCTAGCCATCTGAGCTAATCCCCGAAATACTCTCAAAGAAGTAGATTATGATTTGAAATGGTGGGCGTGGGTGGACTCGAACCACCGGCCTCACCCTTATCAGAGGTGCGATCTAACCAGCTGAGCTACACGCCCATAACAAATCCTACTTTTTTTGTTTTTTTAAGTTTCAAGTGGTGCCAAGAGGCAGAATCGAACTGCCGACACAAGGCTTTTCAGGCCTCTGCTCTACCACTGAGCTACCTTGGCCCAAGATGATAACAGCACAATTTATATGAATCTGAAAGTCAAATTCAAGAGAATTTTCATTTTTTTATTTGTAAGCAAAAGCATTTTAAAGTATTTCTATTTTCAACTGGGTGGGATGATCTATCATTCCGAGCGAAATTGAGAAATCATGAAGCAGATTAAAGACAAAATTCCTCCCTCACCCCCTCCTTTATCAAGGAGGGGAACTTTAAAAAAAATATCTAAAGCATTTCTCCTCTTGATAAAGAGGAGATAGAGGAGATTTGTAAAGTAATACTTCGTCATCGCGAGCACAGCGAAGCGATCCAGATACCTAAAATCCTATCCTAATGGATTGCCACGTCGCTAACGCTCCTCGCAACGACGGGACTTTCGTCATCGCGAACACAGTGAAACGATCCAGATACCTAAAACTCTATTCTAATGGATTGCCGCGTCGCTAACGCTCCTCGCAATGACGGGACAATGTCATCACATCCGAGAAAAAAACAAGCCCTCCCATCCATCATAAACCACCCACAAAACGCTGAAATCCTCCCCATTCACTCA
>CAYTFB010000001.1:35847-40497 GCA_964437055.1 uncultured Candidatus Peribacteria bacterium | reverse complement strand
TTGTGAACCAAATAAAAGAAGCAATCAGTCTTGTACCGCTTTACCATCAAATGCTACCTGGAATACTGTATCAAGTATCACCCAAACCTGGAATGGAAGTGCTTGGTTGCCAACCACCGTAGGGGTTTATAATGCTACGCCAAGTACAACAGAATGTAGATTTAAATGTAATGCAAATTATACTTGGAATAGTAGTACTGAGACTTGTGAGCTAATAGTAAATGTTCCAACTGTTTGTGATACTCCTGATATTGTGATAGGAGGTATTGCCATTCAAGCTTGTAATTTAGGGGCTACAAAAGCTGGTACCTGAGTAGAGTCCTATGGTTGGTTATTTCAATGGTGAAACAATTACGGTTTCCCATCTATAGGAAATATTGTAACAAGTAGTACGCTTATTCCAAATTCTAGTAACTATGGACCCACAAATCCATTCCTTTCTTCTTCTTTTGTCATTGCCCCAGGTGTGGGAACTCATAGTAATTATGATTATTGGTTGTGAGGATGAAATTGAAGTCTTCGATGAGGTAGTGATTCAGATAGTCCAACGACGATTCCATTAGGAGCAGATGCAATTGCTAGACAAGGTCCTTGTCCTAGCGGTTATCATGTTCCAAGTGCAGGGGAGTGGGATCAACTTCTTATTACTTGGGCTAATTTAAATAATGTTACTTTGGTGGAATTTGCTGATGGATTTCATGAAATTACTGACAAGGTTTCGCTACTTGTAAATGAGTTAAAGCTTCCATATACGGTAAATCGTACTCGATCAGATTGACAACTTATCTCAGACCCTTTATTGCCAATACATGATCGTTTCTATGCAACTTCTTATCGATCTTCTACTCCGTCTACAGAATCAAGATCTCGTCAGTTTGTTATAGCAGGAAATTGGATTGCTAACTGGAAAGTAATGGTTCGTTGAGGAGGAGCTTCTCTCCGTTGTTTTAAAAACAAAACTGTAGCTCCAGTGTATGAATGTACCGGTTCTGTTCCTGCAAATGCAACATTAGTGAGTGGAGATGATCAGTGACTGACAGCAAATACTGCTAGAAAGTTGGTAGCGAATAATACTTCTGCGAAATGTGAATACCTATGTAATAGTGGCTATAGTTATGATAGTGTAAGTAATTCTTGTAAACTACAGATTCCTGTATGTTGATCTGCTCAGTTACAAGTACCATATACATTAAATAAACCAATAACTAACTTATGTACTATTGGAACGGCATCCTCTGTACAAGAAAAAATAATAATAGGTGATTATCAAGGATGAGCTTATTATTATAATGGTCAAGCAATACGAGAACGAACATGTTCCAATGTTTATGGTTCTGAAACATGTCATACTCTAATTCCTACAGCAAAAATTTATGTTGGAAATTTAGGAACTTCGTCTATTGATTTTGATACTGACCCTTATCCAAGTCCTCTGAATGGTTTTGACTGATTACAGTTGCAGGTAAAAATGAATGGTACATGTAAAAGCACCCATGGTTTATGGGGAGGAGTGTATCCTATTAGTTACTATGGGTCTTCAAATTGAGGAATACGACAAAACCCAAGTATGTTTGGAATATGTTCTTATAATCTAGATACAATTATAGAATCTGCTGAAGTAATTGATGTTCAGCCTACTACTAAAAATTGATATAGAATGATTCCTTGGTCAACAGAAATGTTACCATAGTGATAATTAGTTTAGATGAAAAAAGAGCCAATTGGCTCTTTTTTTTGTTGTGTTGGTTTCTTGGAAGATAAGTGATCCTTTCTTTTACCTCTCTCCATAGAGAGCGAGCATTACCTGATTTCAGAGTTCTTTATTTTCTTCTCCTGCCAAAAATTCTTGGACAATCAAAACGATCAATTCGATCAAGGGACCTTGGTCAATTGGAATGTTATCATGATAGGTTGATGAGAGTTGTTTGAGATAGTTGATATAGTGATCTATACTACTTGCCGCTTGCTCTACTCCTAATTTTTGATAAAAGATTCAAATTTTGTATTCTGAAATTTGTGGAAGAAAAAAGGGAGCAAAAAATCCTACCAAAACAGGAGTATTGATATCCTTTCTCAGATAAGTAATTTGATCTTGAGGATTGGTGGTTTTGAAAAAACTATGATGAATTGCAGTGATGATCGCCTCGTTTTGGATTTCAGCCATCAAAAATCCTAGAAATTTTGCCAATTGTCCATTGATTGCTTTATCTTTTTTGATTTGCTGAGCGATTTGCTTTGCTCTTTTGCTATTTTCTTGGACTCTCTGGACATCTTCTTCGCTAACTTGGTTGGTGTCGGATCTAACACTACCCAAATCATCAATCCCTCCTAGATATTCATTCATATTTATACTGCATTAAATAAATCAAGTTGATTGTAGTTTTTTTTCCTTGAATTTCAAAGGGATTTGTGTATATATAGGATTGCTTTTGATGTTTTTGGAGGTGAGGTGGATGAGTGGCTGAAATCAACTCACTGCTAACGAGTCAGACGAGTGATCGTCTCGAGGGTTCGAATCCCTCCCTCACCGATTTTTCAAAATATTCAGGAGTAGGCTGATACATATTTAGGATTAACTGGCAGTTTAGCTATGATAAAATATGGCACTAGTGATCAGTCGGTTAGATTGCGTCCCGATAGAATCGGGATCGGTGGTTGAAAATCTCCCTATGAAAAAAAGATTTGTATTAGATATGGCACTAGTGGTCAGTCAGTTCGTAATAATATAATAGAAATTATGGCACTAGTGGTCAGTCAGTTCGTAATAATATAATAGAAATTATGGCACTATAGCTCAGTCGGTTAGAGCGCGCCTCTCATAAGGGCGAGGTCGGTGGTTCAAATCTACCTAGTGCCAAAGTAGTTTATCCCTGTGAGGATACGATGAAAGGGTATGTTTATATTCTATTGATGGGATCAGGCAAGTATTATGTCTGAAGTACAAAAAATATTGAGAGAAGGTTACTTGAACACAAAGCATGAAAAGTACTTTCTACAAAATATTTTCTTCCACTAGAGTGTTTGCATATTAGAGAGTATACAAGTTATTCATTAGCGAGAAAAAAAGAAATCTGGCTAAAAAAACAAAAAAGTAGGAATAGTATTGAGCAATTTATTGCTTGAAATTAGTTCGTTCATCTCAGATGTCATTCATAGTTTTATTTATTACCTATTAGTATTTCATGGCTTCAAAAAAGAAGTGAGGAGTAATCAAGGTTGCGATGGTTTGTCAAGAATGCAAGGCAACCAACTATTTTACTAGTATCAATAAGGCATTGACTCCAAAGCTCACTACTAGCAAATATTGCAAACATGACAAAAAACACACGGAACATGTTTCCAAGGAAAAACTGAAATAATTCAGATTTCTTTTATTTTTATTATTAGAGTATTGTAACATGCTAAAAATTAGACTCTCTAGGCACGGAAGATCCAAGAGACCATTCTATAGAATTGTTTTGACAGAGCATACAAAGCCAGCAAAATCTGGATATAAAGAAGTTTTGGGATCTTACGATCCGCTTTCTCATGAGTTAAATGCGCAGGTAGAGGAGATCAAAGCTTGGGTAGAAAAAGGGACACAAGTATCTCCTAGAGTTGCTAAATTACTTTTCAATGAAAGCAAAGACCCTATTTTTGAAAAGTTTTTTGAAAAAAAAGATCTCAAAAGACTTCCAAAGAACGAGAAAAAAGATTAATGATTCTATCCTAGATTTTTTAATCTTTTAGCTTTGAGTGTTCTCTGATGTATGCAATAGATTCTGATTCTTTTTCTGATATTATCCTCTATATATTGGCGATCATTTTGATCATTATCTGATTGGGGTGTGTATATGCTTTTTTTAGAGCGATTTTTCTTTTCATTTTCTCCAAAGGAGATGAAAAACAGATCAAGTCTGCTTGGTCAAGTATTAGATATATGATTATTGGACTATTTCTGACGATTATGTTGCTTTTTGTTGGTCCAACGATCTTGAGATATTCTGGACTCCAGGGAGCGGAGAACTACAAAGTTGTAAATATTTTTACTACTGTTGGAAAAATCTTTAGACAAATTGGGTCTTTGGGAAATATTATCAAAGAAAGTCAGCTAGATAATCAATATAGAGGTTTGCCATTTCAGGACACTGATGTGGCACTTCCTAGTACTAATAATTCAGAGTTAGGGAATTATTATTGATTGTAAAAGAATAACTTTTCTCTATGATAACCTTGGAGCTAATTAGTAGTTCTCAAGGTTTTTTTTAGGATATTTTAAATTATTGATGCCAGAGATTCGTATTACAGTTGATCAAGCCAATCAGAGATTGGATAGATTTTTGAGAAAATATTACAAAGATACTCCAGCTATTCATCTATGAGATATTTATCGTTCTCTGAGGAAAGGAGAAATTAGACTCAATACCAAGAGAGTCCATGAAGATACCAGGATCCAGGAGTGAGATCTTTTACTTTTGCCAGATCAGACTTTAGATCCAAAAAGTTCTCAGAAACCTTCTTTCAAGATAGATCTCAAGCAAGTCGCTTCTTGGGTTATTTTTGAGGATTCTGATTGGCTAGTCTTCGATAAACCAGCAGGGATCACTCTTCAGGACAATCACTCTGGCCAAGCTGCGATGATTCACTATCTCAATACTTATCTAGCATCTC
>CAYTFB010000001.1:0-35747 GCA_964437055.1 uncultured Candidatus Peribacteria bacterium | reverse complement strand
CAAAAGACAATTATTACACTGTCAGAAGTATGAGTTCCTGGATTGGAATGGGAAAAGTTTGGGTTTTGAAGCTCAACTTCCTCAAGATTTTGATCAGTTACTTACTTTTATATCTTAATTTTAACCTAGAGATGAGAACATTTCTTTGGACGAGTATCTTTTGGATTTTAGTAGTAGGAGGATTCCGAATCTCAGCACAGTTTGAACCATTTTATTTTACTCAGATTGTACCTGCTCCGGTGGCAGAAGGCTTGAGAGCAGAGACCAAAGCACAGCTCCTAGAACAAAGCTCAGCATTAGAAGCATGTTTGGCATCACAAGAAGTAGATTTGACTGCAGAGGATGAAGAAGTAGAGACATTAGATCTAGAAAATTTACTCAATGAATATAAACTTTTGGAGCAGAGAATTGCAAAGCTAGAAATATTGGTGCTTCCAGAAGTAGCAGTACCAGAACAAACTGCTCCTAGTCCAAATCTAGAACTAGAAACTGTGTTGATCCCAGCAGAAAACTCTACTGGAACAGCAGCAGAGTAGATCTTATTCTATCTTTATTTATTCCGCTAACAAATTTATCTTTTTTGCTAGATCAAAATGTTGTTAGCACTCTTTAGTAGTTATATCTGGATTTTGACAAGCTTTCAGCGTTTGCTTTGGGGGCTTGTCTTTTTTGTTATTCTTTTATTATTTGTTCTAGCGAGTTTTTTTCTTTTCAAAAAAAGATTTTCTCGTCATTTTCCTCGTTTTTCGCTCAAAAAATTCTTTTGATTTCAGTTATTATCCTTGTTTCTAGCAACTGCTGCGGTAGGAGTCAAACTATGGTCTTTTGATCCAGTTTTATTACCGCATTTTTTCTCTTTTGAAAAAACTATAAATGCAGATGAATTAGCTACTCTTTCAATGTCTTTAGCAAAGGTTTCGCCCAAAAATCCTTCCACTACATCCAAGTATCAATCAGTGCTTGGTTATTATCAGTTGGATGAGCAGACGAAACCTGATACCTATGTTATCCGTGATGAATCTGGAACGGCATTTTTTTTCAAATCAGATCAAGATTTGCAGCTAGGGTCTTCGATTTATCTAGCAGGATCCTTGCTTCCTGTTAACTACCAAAATACCTTTTCAGAGTTATTGTTTTCCTCTCCTTGAGGAGAATGAATGGATAGTGATAATGGCTTCCGGGGAGGGTGGTGAAGGTTTTTTGATTATCAGTTCAATTATGATAAATGGCTGATGATGAAAGGATTTCATGGGACGATTTATCCTCAGTTGCTTGTAGTAGATCCTTTAGAAGCTCCAGTATTTTCAGAATCTCGCTTTACTCAGCTTTTGCGTCAATGGAGAGTTCAGATCAAAAATATTGTTGTCCAAGCTTTACCGGATCAGAATGGTGCTTTGCTGCTAGGAATGATGATCGGAGATAGATCACTATTGCCACAGGATCAGTATCAGAATTTTGTAGAAAGCGGATTGGTGCATATTATTGCAGTGAGTGGAGGAAATATTGTGATGATTGTGGTATTTCTGTCTCTGGTTTTTTTCTTTTTCCCCTTTTATCTGAGAAATGTCCTCATCATTCTTGGTATCACTCTTTTTGCCTTACTTTGTGGGGGAGATTCGAGTATTATTAGGGCTTTGATCATGGCGTTACTTTCCCTTTTAGCACTTTTCCGATGAAGGGAAATTGCGATTTGGAGGTTGATGGCTTATGCTTTTTTCTTGATGTTGCTATACAATCCTTTCTTTCTCTCTTATGATTTAGGATTTTTGCTCAGTTTTGCAGCTTTAGTAGGAATCGTTCTCTTTTCTCAGATGTGGGATGCTCGAAAAAATGTAGAAAAATCCTCAAAAACTCTTCCTCAAAACAACAAACTACAACAAGCTCTCAACAAACGAAGTAAAGAATATTTACTTCCTACAGTAGGAGCAACTTTAGGGACCTTACCAATACTGATCTTCTTTATCGGAACGAGTAATTTTTCGGGAGTTTTGGCAAATTTATTGATTGTGCCTCTAGTACCTTTGATCACGATCGGAGGATTTCTCTGAGCATTGGTTTTTTCGATGACCGGATGGGTCTGGATTCTTTGGCCGCTCAATCTTTTGCTCTCCCTTTTTTACAAAATTTCTGATTTGGCAAATCACTATCGTTTTGCGATCCAGTTGGATACTCTCCGGGAAAAGTATCTTTTTGTAGCGATGATGCTTTATTTTTTTCGAATTATCTTTGCTAGTGCAAAATATTTTGCTCAAAAATCTCTCAAAAATCAAAAACAATAATATCTAAAAGTCAAGTAAGAGAAGACTGAATCTTTGTCAGTTTTTTTCTTTTTTTGAAAAAAAAGTTATAATGAGATAGAAGTATTTATTTATCTTTAGTGATTGAATGGGAGATTTTACTACGGCACGAGAAGCATTATATGGAAAGCAGGGAGAGCTGTCTGCTCCTATTTCTCCAAATACAAATACGAATGAACTATTGGCAACCTTGGATCTTGACCATCCAGATCAAAAAACTCCTGAGAAATCCTTTGTATCCTCAGAAAATCCTTTGGCAGATTTTTTCTTTTTCCCAGAAGAGGATGTGGTACTTTACAATAAGGGAGCAGTTGTTGCCAATAAAGAGACACCGATGGAAGAAAAAAATCTAGATAGAATAACTTCTGAAGTATCAACACCTTCATTCATTACTGAAACTCTAGATTCTGCTGCAGTAAATGTAGATTTACTTGATCCTAGTGTGATTGTAAAAGATTTTCCAGATTTTTCACTTACAGATTCTCAGACTGAAGTTTCAGATTTTTCTTCTCCAGTCTCTTCAAATCTTCCTCATTCAGAAAGTTTAGAAAAGTTGGAAACTTTAGTATCACCTGTAGAAAAAATTATCACTTGAGATGAAACTATTGCAGAAATTCCTCTACTAGATACTCCTTTAGAAAAAAAATGAAAAATAGCTCCTAGATGGACTTTTTTTGCTGCTTCTAAAAAATTCTTTCCTGAGGTCAAACTTTTTAGTCTGATTTTTGTTTTAGTTTTTTCTCTCTTTTTCTTATTTACTAATGCGAAGCTGGTTGCACTCAAATTCTCAGATATTTGGCAAGAGTCACCGATTGATAGTATGCAGTTCGTTTTCGAGGATTCTACCAAAACTCATGCAAGTGCAGCAGAATCAAATAAGGCTGCTCAACTCCAACAACTAGCAGAGCAGTATAAAAATCTCTCTGAAGTGGATCAAGATATCCCTGATTTGGCATTAAATTTGGAAACTTTCCTTGGACAAAAAACTAGTTATGAAAACTTTGATCTCAATACTCTTCCTCCAGGAAATAGATTGATTATCCCTTCTTTGGATCTCAATGTTCCTCTGATTGATGTTCCAGTGGTAGATGAGGTAGATTTTGCTGAAGGTAATTTTGATGCAGAATTGGAGCAAGGAGTAGTCAAATATCCTACCACTCCTACACCAGACAAAAAAAATGGAAATACGCTGATTTTTGGACATACTTCTCTAGAGCGATGGAAAAAAAATGAGTACGGTTATATTTTTAGAAATATTCCTAAACTCAAGGCTGGGGATGAGTTTTATATCATCCGAGAAGGAAATTCTTATCACTACAAAATGGTAGAGAGAAAGATTGTTTTGCCTAAAAATGTAGAAGAGTATTATCATAATTTTAGCAATACAGACAAATCTTATCTGACATTGATGGGTTGCTATCCGATTGGATCAAATGAAAAGAGAATGATGATCGTCGCTGAGAGAATTGCATAATATTGCTAGATTGTTGATCGAAAATACCTTGTAGAAAAGTCCTTGCAAAATTTGGAGAAAATCATATCGTTGAGCTTGTTTTATTGACAAGCTTTTTTTATGGACTCACAGCTTCCTCTTTACAATAAAAAAGTTTTGCTCCTGGGTAATCGATCTTACAAAAATCTCTGAGATGAATTGATTTTGCTTTGAACGATTCGTTTACTCCAAGCTCAAGGAAATCATATTGTAGTTTCAGCCTATGATCCAGAGTGGCTTGAGAGTTTTTTTGATCAGTTCAAAGGTTTAGCTCCTATTGAGTATCTGCATGAATTTCCAAAGGGGATCCGTTCTTTTTTTTCTTATTTTTTTTCTTCTCGTAGAAAGGAATTGAAATCTTATTGTGCAGTAGATGCAGTTATTATTGGAGGAGGAGAGATTCTGACAGAAGAAAGTCCGAGTGCTTATTGGTATTGGAATCTTTGATTACTTCCCTTTATTCGTATTTTTCAATCAAAGAGAAGAGGACTTTCTCTCAAAATTTCCCTTTATTTGATGGGAGGAATCCAAATTCCTCAGAGAAAAATCAATCGCTGGTTCTTTGATCGATTGCTCAGGCATACTGATGAGATTTTTGCTCGTGATGAGGAGTCTGTCCAAAAATTACAGGCATACGGATATTTACCAGCAAAATTCTTTATGGATACAAGCTTTTTTGCTTATCCACGAGCAGATTTCCGTGGTTCAAAGAAAGAAAAAATTGCTCTGATCAATCTCAATCACAATGGAGCACATTTTTTTGAGCAATTAATTCAGGATTGTCGTGATTTATTACAGCAAGGATTTGAGCTTTATTATGTTCCGGTGAGTAAAGGATCGCAAACTGCATACAATGATCATCATTACCAATCTTTGCTAGAACAATCTCTCGGTATTTCTCTGAAAACTCTTGATCGAGAAACAGATTTTTCTGCTTTTGTGGATCAACTTGCTCGTGCAGAGCAGGTAATCACCGCTAGATTGCATCTTTATTTAATTGCTAGTTTTGTAGGTACTACGGTCAAAGTTTATCCCTATCAAAAAAAAATCCTTAAAATGCAGGCAGAGATAAAAAAATTAGCAAATTCTTGGTAAAACAAGTATGATTTTTTTAAACTTACCTTTTAGTCAGATTTACATCACCAATCTCTCTAAACTAATCTGAATTTTTTAGATTTTTGATGAGCATAAGCCCATCTCCTGGCTCACTAGGAATAATCTCATAATTGATTTGATTTTTTTCCAAAAATCTATATAATGAATCTAATTTTGTTTGGTATTTGAGGACATCGTCCAAAAGTATAATATTTTCTTCTCCAAGCAGGCTTTGTAGCAGTTCTAAATAGTTTCCATAAGAATTTTTTTGAGCATCAATAAATACAAAATCGCAGCGAGAAGGGAGTAGTTTAGCTAAAGGAAGAGATCTGGTAATATCAAATGGATAAAAAGTAATATTGTGAGCATTGACTTGCAAGCTATTACTTTGAGCTTCTAGATAGGCAGGATATGCTACCTCAAAACTAGTAAGTTGTCCTCCCCATGCGGCGATCTTTTTTGCAATAATGAGGCTACTATAGCCTACAGCTGAACCAATTTCCACACATTTTTTTGGCTGAAATTCTGTGAGTATTGCAAGGAGTATAGATTGTGTTTCTGGGGAGATGAGTGGTATTTTCCTCCTCTCACAAGAAGTTCTCAATTGATCAAAATAATTATCGATCATTTTACTTTTATTAGATAAAAAATTATTATGGATAGCGTAATGCAATGAAACATTTCTATCAATTTATGAGAAAAAAACAACCAAAAATCAACTCCTACAAGGAGAAGACCTTCTTCACCTAAAATTTCATCAGAAGCTTTTCTGAGGCATACCAATAAAATTGCCACCAAAAAAATCACAGATCCCAAAAAATTGATCAAAAAGTGAGAAATCCCTGTAAAAGTCGGAAGCCTTTTAGGGTTGGAGCAGGTAGGACAGAGTATTTTTATCGAGTATGACAAAGATCTGATTCTCATTGATGCCGGGATGGAATTTGCCGCTGAGGCAGAATTGGGGGCAGATTATATCATCCCAGATATTTCTTATATCAAAAAAAACAAATCTAAACTCAGAGGAATCGTATTGACCCATGGACACTTGGATCATATTGGAGCATTGAGGGATATCTTGCCAGAATTAGATTTTCCTATGATTTATACTACTCCACTGGCTTTAGGATTGATCAAAAAAACTTTTGAAAATCCTAAAGATGCAAGCAAGATCAAATATAAACTCATTGATCCCGATATGGATATCATCAAATTGGGATGCTTTACATTAGAATTTGCGAGAGTAAACCACAATATTCCAGAGACTTTAGCAGTAGCAATTCATACTCCCAAAGGGATTATTTTTGATTCTGCAGATTTCAAAATCGATCAGACTCCTGCGATTGATCAGCCTTCTGATTTGGCAAAAATTGCTAGGATTGGACTAGAATGAGTGAAACTCTATATCGGAGACAGTCTCGGAGCGGATAAACCAGGATGGTCTATTTCAGAAAAAGTGATTGGTAAAAATCTGGATGAACTCATCAAAAATACCAAATCTAGAGTGATTATTGCTACCTTTGCTTCCAATGTCGGGAGGATTATTCAGATCATCAATAGTGCGATCAAATATGATAAAATCATTTTCCTTTCTGGGAGATCCATGGTAAATAATGTAGAAATTTGTCAGGAACTAGGATATATCAATGTCCCTAAGGGTCGTATCCGTAAACTCAGCACTGAAGTTGATACCTTACCAGACGAAAAAGTATTGATTCTGACAACTGGAGCTCAGGGAGAGGAGTTTGCAGGGTTGACCAGAATGGCTAGAGGAGATCACCAACTCGTACAACTCAAAAAATGAGATACCGTTTTGATGTCTGCATCTGCGATTCCTGGCAATGAAACCGCAGTAAAGGATATGATCAATGATTTGGTCGTAAAAGATGTAAATGTAGTGACGAGGGATGATATTGATATCCATGCTAGTGGACATGGTTTTATAGAAGAGCATAAATTGATGCTTTCTTTGCTCAAACCAGAATATTTTCTCCCATTTTTTATGCCAGCAGCAGAGAGATATGCACATAAAAAACTAGGATTAGATCTGGGGATGGAAGAGGATTTTATCCTGATGCCCAATCAAAATGGAGATATGATCGAAATTTATGATGATGTTACTATTATTGCTCCCAATAGTATCAAACTCGATACCGTTGTAGTTGATGGGAAGGGGATTGGTCACCTCTCAGGAGAATATGTGATCAAAGCTCGTAAAATTATGGCAGAAGCTGGAGTAGTGAGCTTGATCTTCAAAGTTGATACTAAAACTAGAGAATTGGTCGGAAATCTCCAGATTGAGTCTAGGGGATTTGTTTATTCTTCAGAAGTGAAAAAAATCCACACTCAGGTGGTAGAATTTGCGAGATCAAAATATAATACTAATGCTAAAAAGAGGATGGATATCAAAGAAAATCTCAGACAAATCAGAGAGGAATTGGGAGAATATATTACCAAAATTATAGGTAGGACACCGATGCTGATGCTGATGTATGTCTACATCAATAGAGAAGCGATCCAAAATATCCCTAGTGATGACACTGATGAAATCATTGGAATGACTTTGGAGGCACAAGGATATCAAGATTAAGTTTATGAGTTTTTAGTTTTTTTTCCTAAAAAAATGAAAATCAGAATCTTATTTTTGGGAGTACTGTTTTTATCTTTATCCTTCCTCGTAGGTTGTAAAAAGAAAGCAGAACTTCCTCAAGGGATGGAATATGCTCCTATTTGCCCAGAAGGATTCGCTTGGGTAGAGAGTTCTAAATCTTGTGAATTGATTTTTGTTGATTAGCTTTGCTCATTTTCTCTCGGTTATTGATTATAAAAAAACTCCTTTCTAGGAGTTTTCTTTTTGCTAAAATATTTGTAAATAAGGGGATTGATATTAAGGGGTTGGAGTTTCTTCTCTATTGCTATTGAGTCTATATTCTTCCAAATTGATCCTTTCTCCTTCCATTTCAAGTTGGTCAAGTTTTTTGGTGACTGCATTGTCAGAAAAGAGCCAAGTACTCATCTCCAATGCATTTTCTTGTTCTAATACATCAGGAGTAGCGATAATTCAGAATTGTTTATTGCCTTTTTGGATGAAATAACTGAGTTTATCATCTCTTCCTCTGAGGACCAAAATCGTCCATCCCTGGATATCATATTCTCCTGGATAGTCGATCAAAATTTTATCTCAGGAATCATAGCTCATTTCAGAACCCATCTGAGGAGCTAGATTGATCAAAGCATTGTGAGTATAGGTATATCCATAGAAAAAAGTTTTTTCAATCTGGAAACCTCCATCAATTCTAATATTTATTGCCATTTGAAAAGTTTTTTTGATAAAAATCTGAGAAGTTCAGCCCTTTGAGCATAGCAAATTTGCCAATCAATGCAAGGTATTTATACAAAAAAATTGGGATTGATAATTTTGAGAATCACTCCTGATGCACCTAAGAGTGCAATTCCTGTTGCCACTTTTTTGATCATTCCCATTCCCTTACTATACATTTTGGGATCCATTCCAGAAGCACTGACCATAACTCCTGCCACTACAATCAGTACAAAAGAAATCACCAAAATAGCAGTCATGATAATTTTCATCAGCCCTCCCATGAGATAGGGAAAAGCGTCAAGTTGTCCAATTTGATTTCCACTAGTTTTTCAAAAATGGATACAATCTCCAATAAATGGAACATCAGTATTGAGTTTGATTCCGTTTGCACAGTATTTTTCAGGTTTATCTCATGTGGGAATGATGTTCTTTATATTTTCCCTTGGATCGGGAACATCGATTCCCTTTACAGGAGTTGATTTTATCTTTTCAGGTATATTACTTTCTGCTAAAGTAAATCATGAAGATAGAATTAAAATAGATAGTACACCAAATAATAGTTTTTTCATACTTTTTTTTGAAACAATTAAAGCATCATATTGATAATTTCATTGACGAGAGAACCATCTAATTCAGTTTTGTGTTTTCCCATCAGCTCTTTCATCAGTATTCCTCTCTGAGTCCTGAGATCAGTGATGGAGAGCTCTGCTATGGTTTGCTCTATTAGCTTCTGAGTTTGCTCTCTATCTAGCATCGCTGGGAGATAGCTTTCCAAGGTTTGTTTTTTTTCTCTTTCATCTTGGAGTTCTCCTACTTTGTCAGTGAGCTCTAGATATCCAATACTTTCTCAGATAATTTTGACTTCTTTTTTGATGAGAGAGAGGATTTCTTCTTGATTGGGGATTCTTTGAAGCTCGATTTCTTTGTTTTTGATTTGAGCTAAAAGAGTATTCAAAGCAGATTTTTCATTCTTTTTTTTCTCTTTTGTCGCAGCTAAGTAAGCTTGTTGGAGTTGGTTTAATAGCATGTGGAGATAAATCAAAATAAATAGATGCTTTAGAGATACAAATCTTTCTTGAAATAACAAGAGAAATGTATATACTGCTATTACTCGAGAGAGTGAAAATGCTGAGGTGATGGAACTGGTATACATGTACGCTTGAGGTGCGTATGCCATTCGGCTTGAGGGTTCGAGTCCCTTCCTCAGCATTTTTTTTATTTTAGATTTTTTTATTGGTATCTATTTTTACTTGTTTTTATTATTATTTTCTTTTATGATCTTCTTGCATGATTTTCTTTCAGAGATCTTTACAATAATCCTGATTTATCGAGATCTTCGATTTTTTTGAGATCGAGAGTTGTTTTATATTCGATGATTTGTTGTTGTTCTTGACCTTTAAATTTTGCTAGTGCAAGGTCAATAGGATGAGGTTTTTTGAAGTTATTTTGAAACTTTTCTCTCACATCGAGGAATCCATCTTTGATTATCTTACTCAAAAATGCTACAATTCCTAGCTCTGATTGTTTAAAAAAAGCAATAAAGAGAAAAAACAATAAAATCAAAGCAGCAAAAAAGATTGCTCCTCCTTTGGAACTTTCTGCTAATTTACTATAAGTCACCACTCCTAGTGCCACTCCACCCGCTACGATAAAAAGCTGAATAATAGAAATACTAAAGGGTCCGATACTAAAGTTGAGGCCACTAAGGAGTCATCTCTTGATATTCTTAGGAAAGACTGCTTTCATCTTTTTGCTAGATATAAATCATCTCTATTATACTCCAAAGCGCTTCAAAATGCAAATTTTATGAATTTTTTTGATTTGTTGCTGATTATTTATATTGAGAAAAAAGTCTGTTTTTTTATTGTTGTATTTTTTTTGTCTTGAAAAGTTTAAGTCCTAGATAGGCAAGACCCAGAGCATCTGCAGCATCATTGTACTCTGGTTGTTGAGTGAGATTGAAAAATCTCATGGTCATTTTTTGGACCAAAAGTTTGTCTGCTTTGCCATTTCCGGTGATATATTTTTTGAGCTCAATGGGGCTAAATTCTAGGATTTCCAGATGATGTCTGAGAGCAAGCTGGATGAGAATTGCTCTGATTCCAAACACAAATTCAGCATTATTTTGATTGTGACTGGTGAAAAAAAGTTTCTCAATACTGAGGACTTTGATGGGATATTGTGTTAAAAGTTTTTCAAAAAAATCTGCAATCTGAAGCATCCTCTCAAATTGATCCTGTCTGCTGACTTTTGTTTTCTTTTGAAGTAAAATCCCAGAGTCAATGATTTTGAGTTGCTGATCGATAAGGGCATAGCCAAGTTTTCTCACTCCTGGATCGATTCAAAGGATCATGGTATATTAGTCTATAGGTGATAAAATTATTCTTTCAGCTGCTCTTTCAGTCACTCAACCTCAATAATCTGATCCCAGATATTCATCTCTTGGATCTCACTATTGTGCGTAATCGTATAAAATTTCATCGTCCTTTGCTGGACAAAATCCTCGATCATTTTTGCTACCTTCCCTACCGTTTCCTGGTCCAAATTGTTGATCGTTTCATCGAGAAAGAGGACTTTGGTTTGGAGATAGGATGAAACTGCCAGCATCCATACGAGTTTTAGTACGGTTCTCTGTCCACCACTCAGACTTTTAATATCTCTGGTACCCTTTTCATCTGAGACGAGCATTTCCAGTTCAATCTTTTCGCTATCTTCCATGAGTCTGAGAATAATCTGAAAATCTACCACATTGACCAAATAATTATTGATGATTTCCCCCAGAGTGGGGAGATACTCTCCGAGAACATAGAGGAGGAGTTCTTTATTGAGAACCTTATATAATACATTGAGATGGCCTTCCTCTTCGATCAGCTGTTTGGTTTTGAGTTGGTGTTGATGATATTCTTCCAAAAGCTGTTGCATCGCATCGAGTCCCTGTTCGTAGCTTTGGAGAGTTTCTAAACTTTTATTGAGTTCTGCTGTAGGAACCTGGGCGATTTGTATCTGTAAACTCTGCTTCTGTGCTTCCCAGCTTGTCAGTTGGTTTTGCAGATTTTGTTGATCCTGGAGGAGCTGTTGGAGGAGAAGTTGCTGTTGCTGGAAATCTTGTTGGTGCTGTTGGAGGGTTTTGAGAAGCTCTTCCTGTTCCAAGATTTTTTGGTCAAGCTGACGGCTTTCTGCGGTGAGTGATCCGAGCTGTTGATAACTTTGCTCGATCTCACTATGATTGATATGTTGGAGAAAGCTTTTGATCAGCTCAATCTGTTCGCTAAATTGCTGTTTTTCTTGAGTCAGAATTTGAAGGGTTTGCTCCGCATGCTGTGCTGTATTAGGATTATCTATCTCCTTTTGTATACTAATGAGCTGGCTTTCCAACTTTTTGATTTGAATTTGAAGAGTTTCGAGTTCTTTTTGGATACGCTGTTTTTCGAGTTCTCTTTGGTCAAAAAAATGTTTATTGATTTCTTTGACACAAGGGCAGTATCCTCAGATTTCTTTACAGTAAAAGGTGGCATGCTCTTTGGTTTCTGTTTCCCATGCATTGAGCTGAGTTTGGAGTTCTTGGATTTGCTTGGTTCCTTGTTCTATAGTAATTTGTAGTTGTTGGATCTGCTGGATTTGCTGTTTTTTTTCTCGTTCCAAAAGCTGTTGGTTATTGTTGATTTTTTCTTGTTGGAGATCGGCTTGTCCTTTCAGTACTTTCCCTAAGTTGATCAGTTGTTGGATCAGTTGATAAGCACTGCTGAGATCTTGGGGTGGATTGCCTTCTAGTCCGAGTTTTGTTTGCTCTCTCTCAAAAAACTGCTGAAAAACTTCCAATGGAATCTCATGATTGAGTTGATCGATTTTTTGGAGTAAGCTATTTTTTTCTTTTTTGAGTTGTTCATGGTTTTGGGTATCAGACTTTTCGATCAAGGTTTGTAAAGAGCTGATCTTTCTTTCAGTTTGATCTTGGAGCTGTTGTTTGTCTCTTTGGTTTTTTTGGAGCTCTTGGATCTGTGATCAGACGACTTGGAGCTGATTTTGGAGCTGCTGAAATTGGGCTTGTTGAGCTAAAATCTTTTCTTTCCCAAGAGGGATAAAATCCTGGGGAATGCTGCTGAGCTCAAATCCTTGAATACTGAGTTTTTCTGCGAGGATTTTGAGTTCTGCTCGTGCTTGTTCATCAGTTTTAAGCTCATTACTGAGTTGATTAAAAGTTAAGAGACCCTCAAAAAGTTCTGCGAGTCTCTGTAGATAGTTGCCAAATTTTTTCTCATAATTGCTGAGATCTTGAAAGGATTTGATCTGATATTTGATTGCAGTTCTTTTTTCTGCGACGCTTTCTTTGGCTTCATCGATGCTGAGCAGTCCAAAGACATTTTTGAGTACTTCCAATCTCTTTGCAGGCTGGAGTTCAAAAATATTTTCCGCATCCTGGAGCAAAAAGGTCGTACTGGTAAACACCTCATAGGGAGGCAAAAGTTGGGTCAGGTTTTGTTGTAAATCGGTTTCATTTTTGAAGTTGATCTCTTCTAGAGGGATCATTTTCTGGGCTAAAATTTCTTCGATATCACAATCTTTACAGATGAGTTCTTTCTCCTGAACTGTTTTGAGGAGTGTTTCACTGTCTGTGGCTTGGACGCTAAAAAACTGGGAACTACAGCTATCTTTCGACTTTCCTCTTTTGAGTATTCTTTTGATCAAGAAAAACTGCTGATCCATCTCAAAAAGGAGCTTGATAAATCCAGTCTCTGACTGGATATTGAGGAGATTTCTCGGTGCTGATTTGTAGAGCGCATAGCTCGGCCCATCAAAAAAAAGGAAACTTTTGCCACTTCCGATCGGTGATCTGATGAGATATTTTCCCATCTCAAAAAAAATACTGATTTTTTGGTCAGCGAAGGGTCAGATATTGTGGTAACTAATAGCAATAAGGTTAAGCATCAGGTTTTGGGGATCTTAATCAAGAATAAATGATACTGTAGATATACTCAAAGAGTTTAGATTTGCAATTGAAAAAACTAAAAAAATATGAATTTTTTTGGATAAATAAAAGGTTATTTAAATATCAATTTGTTGATATTTTTTAGATTCTAGTTATAATATATTTGTTTGATTTTTACTATCTGTATCTAAACGTTTATGTCTGATATTATTGATAATTTATGAGTTGAAAAAATGATTAATGAGTCTAGAGGCCTTATTCTGGATTTAGATGATATTGATATCAAATCTCCAGAAGATTTGTTTAAATATAAAAATGAAATAACCACTACCTCTACTAAACTATATGATATGATTACTTTTTTGGAAAAGAATAGCCAATGACTATTAGTTCAGTTTGAAGATATGACACATTATTTGAAAAATGAATTACGGCCATTAAAACAGATTCTTGATGGTAATGCTGATATTACTTTATTTCCTTTGGTTAAAAATCAGATTTTGGATTCTCTAAAAAAATATCAAAATCCTAATCTCAATATCCATTGAAAAACTAAACTTTCTTGGATAGAAAATTATCTTAAAGAAAAGAAGAGATATTTAAAACTACATTTGGATATAGACTTTGAAAAATCTCAAGATAGGTTCTATCTCTGAGTAAGTTCATGGGTTTTAGTATCGATATTGAATGAGTTATTTGCAAATTATAAAAAGTATTGAAATAATTGAAAACTTAGAATAATGTTGGATAAAAAAAAGTTTTTGATTATACTTAATAATCAAAAAAAAGATTCTAATTGAAACTATTCCTCTAAGCAATGATTAGGAATAATAAAAAAATATCTAAAAGAAGTTTCTGGATCCTTGAGCTATGATTATGGATGAGAAGATTGTGTTACAAAAATCGTGATTCCACTTTTCTCTGGAGAATAATTATCTGATATATTATTTTTTTGCTGATTTTTAGTTGTTGCGATATCTTGTGATTTTCTAGTTTTTAAATCAGATTTTTTTTAGCTTTTTAGTTGATATTAAACCACTGAGCAAGGTATTCTTTGTCAATCAGAGCTTCTTTTTGACTAGCTGCATGAGGATAGTTTTTTTCACTCACGATCTTTTCTAAATGATCCACCACTTGAGCAATAAAGTCTGATTGAGTCAGCTTTCAGCTTTTTACTTTTCCACGGAGTGCTTTGTAATCTAGTGGATCGAAGGAGTCTTTTTTTATCAATCCATCTTGCTGGGCAGATTGGAAGCATTCTTGAGAACAGAATCCTCCATATCTTTTATAGTGTTTTTTTCTAGCCAAAATACGTGCATTGCAAGGACTATAGCGACAGTTTTCTGCATTGTCGGTAGGTAGATCAGAGTAAATGCATTTCCCGATTGTAGTATGAGTGTTGTCATCTCCTACCTGTTTACTGATCACTCCATCAAAGGTATAGAGGTTTCCTAGTCGATTTCCATCATTATGCGTGTTGATATAGTTTACCACACCATCTTCTAATCCATAAAAGTTTTCTAGTCCCTTTTTTTTGAGCATGACGGAAAGCTTATCACATCTGATCCCACCGGTACAGTACATCAGCACTTTTTTATCTTGAAACTGTTCTTGGTACTCATCTATGAGTTCTTCTACCTCACGGAAATTGATCGTCCCGGCAGGGATTGCATTTTTAAAATGTCCAAGTTTGTATTCATAGCTATTTCTCATATCTAGGATCACTCGATCCTCCTCATTGTTGTCAATTACTTGCTTTAGCTGATCTACGGAGAGATTTTGGACCGATTTTTGGTAGTCTGCGGCATCAATAGTGTGCCCTAGTGCAACAATTTCTGGACGATATTTGACGACCATTTTCTCAAACATATGCTCAGAGACCAGAGAGATTTTTTTTATGATTTGCTCCTCTACATCATCAAAATAAGGATTACTTTTGAGAAAAAGCTGATAGGCTGCCAACTGACCTGTATTACAGCTAGCAGTAGCACTAATTCCTTCCTCTCCAATATAGATGCGTCCTTTCATCCCAATGTCTTGGCAAAATCTGAGATGAGCTTTTACCTCAGCTTGAGGATCTGCAATATTGATAAATTTAAAAAAAGTAATGAGGTAATAAGGTTTATTTTTTTTCATAAGTAAATAATTTATTAAAGATAAAAGATCCAACTTAAAAGATATTCTATCATATAAAAAGTTGCTTATTTTTCAAGGTTGAGATAAAAAAACCACAGCATTGCTGTGGCTCCTTTTGGTTATTTTAAAATCCTTTTCTAAGATTCTGATTTATAATTTTCTTTTTACTCCAATTTTTCCATCATGTCCAATCTGAGAGATGATCACAGTCATGGTGTCTCCTACTTTGAAATGTTTTTCCAGCCCATCAGTAAATTTTTGACCAAGATTGGAAATATGGCAGAGTCCTTGTTTACCTTTTGGAAGCTGTACAAAAATCCCATAAGCTTCTACTCTAGTGATTGCTGCATCAAAGGTCTGACCAAGTTCTAGATCGGTAGCGATATCGAGGATAATCTTTTTTGCTTTTTCGATCATTGCTTGGTTTTCGTGAGTGAGGAAGCAAGTCCCATCATCTTCAAAATCAATTTTGATATTATCACATTCTTCGATGATTTTATTGATCACATCGCCTCCTTTTCCGATCACTTCTTTGATCTTGTCTGGATGGATATTAAAGACATGGATCTTTGGAGCATATTCTTTGACTTGCGCTCTCGGAGTAGCTTGAGTTTCTAGCATAAAATCAAGGATATCTTTGTATCCTGCAGAAGCTCTATCAATGGTTTCATGTACTACTTGCATACTGAGTCCTTTGAGTTTGGTATCTAACTGAATTGCGGTGATTCCATCTTTGGTCCCTGCAACTTTGAAATCCATATCTCCGGTAAAGTCTTCTGTCCCCATGAGATCATTGAGGATTCTATATTTTAGGATATTTCCTGCCTCATCAGTCTGAGACATGAGTCCCATCGCAATTCCTGCAACAGGTTTTTTGAGCGGTACTCCTGCATCCATGAGTGCTAGAGTAGAGCCACATACTGAAGCCATACTGGTTGATCCTCCAGATCCAAGACACTCAGAAACCACTCTGATGCTATAGGGAAATACTTCCTTTTCTGGGATCATCCCTTCCAAAGCTTTTTCTGCTAATCTTCCGTGTCAGATTTCTCTTCTTCCCGCACCTCTGGTTCCTTTAGCTTCTCCTACGGAAAAAGGAGGAAAGTTATAATGATGAAAGTAATGTTGCTGGATATCATCATTTTCCATATCATCAAGGATAAGATATTCTTTAGGTCCTCCAAGAGTTACGGTAGAAAGTACCTGAGTATCTCCTCTCCAGAATAGTCCGCTTCCATGTACTCTCGGAAGATTGTCCGTCTCACAAAAGAGTGGTCTGATATCTTGTTCTTTTCTATCATCAATTCTCTCTCCAGTCTCAATAGTCCTATTTCTAATATAATCTCTGATGGTATTGAATACTGCCATTTTGATTTTACTCTCAGTATAATCTTGATGTTCATCAGATTCAGTTTTTTCTGCTGCTTGTGCGAGAGCTTCTTGTTGGTATTGATTGAAAAGCTCGTTGAAAGGTACTTTACTATTACCGGTCATCGCTGCAAATTTTTCTGGAGTAATGATATTTGCTACCAGTTCCATTGTTGCAGGACTTGGTTTATTGAAGTGAACCGTCTTTTCTTTGATAGAAAGAGTTTTGATAAACTCTAATTGGAGATCACAAGCTTCATCAATTACTTTCTGCCCAAGGAGAAACGCTTCTTTCATCAAATCATCTGGAAACTCTGCTCCTTCAGCTTCGATCATATTGATACTTCCTTTTTTTCCTGCTACGAGGAGGTTGAGTTGAGATACTTCAAGCTGTTCTTTACTTGGATTGACTACAAATGCTCCATCGATATAGCCAATCTGTGCAGCTCCTACTGGTCCATCAAAAGGGATCCCTGCAGCCATAATAGATACCGAAGCTCCGATGATATTCATCACTCCAAGGTCTGCATTATGATCAATTGCAAGAGGAGTGACAGAGAGGACGATATCATTGATCATTCCTTTGGGAAACATTGGTCTAATCGCTCTATCTGTGAGTCTGGCATGTAAAATAGCTTGATCTGAAGGTCTTCCTTCTCTCCTCCTATAAGCAGCTCCACCAATCCTTCCTGCTGCTGAAAAGCTTTCTCTCATGTCGATCATTAGAGGGAGAAAGTCGGTCCCTTCTCTAGGATTTTTTTCCATTACGGTAGAAAAGAGGAGTACATTTTCTCCTCGTTGCATCCTGATGCTGGCATCTGCTTGGAGTGCCAACTTTCCCATTTCAAAGGAAAGATCCCTGCCATGCCAAGTGCTCGATTGGCGAGCAAGTTCAAATTGTTTTTTGACAATCATTGTTGATCAATAAAAAAAGATAAAAATGTCTGCTCCTCAACACTTTTGCCAGATAGATTAGATCAGAGCCCAACTGTTATGGCTGAGTTTTGATGTAATCCACCTTGAGTGGTGAGAACAACACTTCCTTTAGTATAAGATTTTCTGGAAGCTTTGCAAGGGAGAGCGGTAGCTGATTTCTTTCTTAACAATTCTAGGATTTGCTTGCATCTCTGAGTCAAATTTTTATCTTTTGGATATTTATATCCTTGTCTAAAAAATGCGAGAAAACCTGATCAAAACTTTCCTAGAAAAAAATACTCAACTTAATCTCTCTGCGATTCGTGATGAGGAAGGAATAAGGATCAAGCATCTCCAAGATAGTTTAGAACTCCTCAAAACCTGAGCCTTTCAAAATGGAATGAGAGTGGTAGATGTAGGAACTGGTGGTGGATTTCCTCTTTTGCCTTTGGCGATGAGTTTGCCAGAGTTACAATTTGTGGGAATTGATTCTGTGAGGAAAAAGACTCTCGCAGTCAATGAAATGATCCAGACCTTGGGGATCCAAAATGCTGAGGCAGTATGGACGAGAATCGAGGAGTATCAAGGGGAGAGGTTCGATCTACTGACAGCTAGAGCAGTAGCTTATGCAGATAAATTGCTAGAATGGTCGCATTCTCTGGTCAAAAAAGGAGGAGCTTTTCTACTGATGAAAGAGGATAAGTTAGAAGAAAAAGAATTACTGTTAGAATTGGTGAAAAAGTATCACTTGCAACTGGAAAAAGAGCATCATTATCAGCTTTTTGAGTGAGATATCCAGAGGGTAATCTATGTCTTGAGGAAGAGGTAAGTTTATTTGGAAAACAATTTTTTAAATATAAAAAAAGGCACATAGATTTATTCTCAGAAGATATTCTTCTAGAATGATTGTGCCTTTTATAAAATAGAGATTAAATGGTTATAGTAAACTCCTGTTTATCGGTAGGAAGGAGTTTGTGTCCATTTTTTCTTAACTTGAGGGCCAAGAGGGGACAAAAGCAGTAAATAACTTTTCCATCTCCGGAGAAGATGGGATACACGCTTTCATCCGTTTTTTCTAATATTTTTTCTAACTCTTCCACTTTTGTCTTACCTTCATAAGACATAGGTATTGGAGTTAATAAAATATCATTTCCCTGAATTTTTGTTTGGAAATCCCACTTTAAAATCTTTTCTTTTGTCGTCATAGTATTCTTTTTTTTATTTATTAGTGTTTTGTTTTATTACGATTTAGTATAGTAATTTAGATATAAAAATCAAGGATCATTGACTTGTTATAGATTTGTGGTTTTGTGGAGAAAAGATTCTTGAAACTT
Source organism: uncultured Candidatus Peribacteria bacterium (assembly GCA_964437055.1). Lineage (GTDB taxonomy): Bacteria > Patescibacteriota > Gracilibacteria > Absconditabacterales > Absconditicoccaceae > HOT-345. Next base: position 16,864 of record CAYTFB010000001.1, on the reverse strand, counting down.
TGGGATAAATCCTTAAGCTAAGAAAACTTTATATCTAATAGATCAGATGATGAATTTTCTCGGGAGATATAGTTTTTCGGTCAAGCACCTTCACTAACGCTCATATTAAGTTCAGATTTTTTTTATTTTCTTTTAAAAAACAAACGATGTCCAATAAATATCATCCTCAAGAATCTGAAAAAAGACGACAAGATTTTTGGGAAGAGCATCAAATCAATCAGTTTGATCTCAGCTCAGATAAAGAGGTATTTAGTATTGATACCCCTCCTCCTACGGTGAGTGGAAAACTCCATATCGGACATATTTCTTCCTATACTCAGGCAGAGATTATTGCTAGGTACAAGAGAATGCAGGGATTTAATGTCTACTATCCGATGGGATTTGATAATAATGGGATCCCTACCGAGCAACTGGTAGAAAAAGATCTCAAGATCAATATCAGAGCGATGGAGAGACAGGAGTTTATCCAAAAATGTTTGGAGACCAATGATAAATATGTAGCGATCTACAAAAATCTCTGGCAATCAATGGGATTTTCTATCGATCGATCTAAAACGTATAGTACGATTGATCCTCAGACGCAGCAATTAGTTCAGCAAGAGTTTGTCAAACTTTTCAACAAAGGCCATATCGTATCCAAAGAGTTTCCTGCACTGCGATGTACCAAGCTCCAGGCAACCATTGCCCAAGCAGAGACCGAAGATCAAGAATTTGAAGAATATTTTAATGAAATTAGTTTTACCTTGGAAGATGGAACTGAACTAACTATTGCGACTACGAGACCAGAATTATTGCCTGCTTGTAAAGCGGTTTTTGCTCATCCAGATGATGAAAGATATCAGCCTTATTTTGGACAGATGATTGAGACTCCACTAGGAGATAAAGTGCCTTTATTGGCTGATGATAAGGCAAAAATAGACAAAGGAACTGGACTGGTAATGTGCTGTAGCTATGGAGATGAAACCGATGTATATCGATTTCAAAAACACAAACTTGAGCCCAAAATCTGCATCGATAGATATGGTAAGATGCAAAATACTGGACTCGAGGAGATTGATGGACTCAAAGTAACTGATGCTAGAGAAAAAATGATGGAAATCCTGGAATCCAAATGAGTAGTCAGTAAGAGGACCAAAATCATCCAATCTAAAGCAATTTCTGAGAGAGGAAAGGTACCGGTAGAAATTATCCCAGTTCATCAACGATTTGTAACTATCTTAGATAAAAAGGAGATCCTTTTGAGTTTAAATGATCAGATGCAACGATTTCCTAGTTTTATGAAAAAAAGATCCAATGACTGGATAGAAAATCTCCAGCGAGATCGAAATATTTCTAGAAACAGAAAATTCTGAATCCCGATTCCAATATGGTATGAGGTTGAGAGTTGAGAGATGATCCTCCCAAGTGCAGCACAGTTGGCTAGAGGAGCAGTAGACCCTGCTACAGACCTTCCAGATGGTTATACTGTTGATCAGGTGAGAGGAGAAACTTTAGTACTAGATACTTGGTTTACTTCTGGGCTCAGTCCTCTGATCAACAAACAGCTTTTGGAAAAAGATGGCTATGATACTCAGGATTTTTTCCCGATGTCAATGAGACCTCAGGCCCATGATATCATCAGGACTTGGTTACTCTATACGACTTTGCATAGTTATCTCAGAGATGGAAAGATCCCTTTTAAAAATATTATGATGTCTGGATTTGTACTGGCTGAGAAGGGAGAAAAGTTTAGTAAATCTAAGGGTAATGCAAAATCTGATCCTGAATCTTTGATCACTCAGCGAGGAGCAGATGCGATTAGATACTGGACGGCAGGGGGGCAACTCGGGAGAGATATGCTATTTGAGGAAAATGAGATCAAAAACGGACAAAAACTCGTGACTAAACTGCGAAATGCTTCCAACTTTGTGCAGATGCTGACTCAGGATTTTGATCCTCAAGCGGAGTTTACTGCCGCTAGTTTAACTGCTACTGATAAACGAATCCTTGCTAGAGCTAATGAAACCATCAGTAAAATGAGTAAACATCTGGATAGTTTTGAATATGGATTGGCAAAGATTGCTTTTGAGGAGTTTTTCTGGGCAGATTATTGTGATAACTATCTAGAACTGGTAAAGATGAGACTCTACAAACCAGAGCTCTTTTCCAATGGTGAGGAGAAAAAACTTGCTGGACAGTGGACCTTGCATCATACGTTATTTGCTATTTTGAGGATGATTGCTCCTTATCTCCCGCATGTGACCGAAGAACTTTATCAGAAAATGTTTAAAACCGATCATAAAGAGCTTTCTATCCATCAAACCAGCTTTCCTACAGAGATTTTGAAGATCGAAAATACTTCAGAATTGATCACAGAATTTGCTCAGGTGGAGGAGTTGATCGAATCAGTGAGGAGATATAAAAGTGAACATCAGATCTCTATGGGAGCAGAATTGGCAAGTTTAGAAATAGCTGGACCGAAAAAGTATTTAGAGCTAATTCAAAAATACTTAGATGATCTAAAGTGAGTAACTAAAGCAGAGGAGTTGATTTTTTCTTTAGCTGAGGAGATTAGTTGGAAGATAGAGGAGTAGAATGTGAACAATAATCAGGAAAATCAATTCATAATTTCAATATATTAAAACATATAATGAAAAAAAGGATTAAAATATGGGGATTTTTATTTTTGATCCTTGTCTGAGGGTTTTTTTCACGATTTTTATTAAACCCTAATTCATTTGAAGTGACGTTTACTGTTTCAGAAGTACTGGAGCAAAACTGAACAAGATATCCTACTATCTTCATTCCTCTTGATACTTTGGTGTATACAATTGATAAAGATTATAAAATCTACAATATTCATAATGATAGAACAATAGAACTCTCAGGATATAGTTATTTTTCCTATTTCTTACCCAATCTACAATATGATCTCTTTGTAAAAGAGATTAAAGGATATGATGCTTTTGGAGAGCTCGTATATATTGCCCCAAATCCAGAAGAGCCTAATACTTTACGAATAAACAATTACCAAAAAAATAAAAAACATAGAGAACAAATTATTGATTTCTTAGAACTGCTAAATAAAGCTGATTTTGAGAAAGCAACAGAGATACTACAGGAAGATAAGGAATTACTTCCTTTCAATATCATACTGGAAGATATGAACCTATGGCATGAAAAAGATTGAATCTATGGAAGAGGAATCCTTTATGATATGTCTGGTCCAGAGGAGATTTTCTTTAAGATATGTATTGCTAAAAATAATCTTTATTTTCTCTTCTAGAAGAGAGATAAATATGACTCTGAATATAGTGTTTTATATATATTTTTTTCTTAGAAAAGTTGAACTTTGCTTTAATAGATAACTACATGAAATATTAAAAAATCATTAGAGATGATATTTAAATAAAACTTTCTTTACCCTCTATGGGTATCGACCATATTTCAAGGCCAAGAGATACTAAAAGCTGAAATACTAAGCTTGCATTAGAGAGAAAATTCTCTATTTTTATGAGGAAAGAAAATTTATATCTTATTGATAAAATAGATGAAAAAATTAAAAGACTTAGAAAAACTGAGAAAGGAGTATCTCACTACTCTCCAACATATTTCCACAGAGCAAGATCTCTGGCAAGAAAAATTACTAATTCCAGAGATTAAAACGACACAGGATGCAATCCATCAGTATCATCACGGACAGCTGAGAAAGCTTGATCAAATTCCATTTGTACAGCATCCTATAGCGGTAGCCAGTATTGTTGCTAGATTTTCTGATGATGTGGATCTGATCAGGGCAGCACTTTTACATGATGTGATTGAGGATGTGGAGTGAGGTAGAGCTTTGGTAGCAAAATATCCTCAAAAGATTTATAAGCTAGTAGATTCTGTGACAGAACAGGATAAATCCCTTTCTTGGAAGGAAAGGAAAATAGCGTATCTAGATCACATGACTAGCTATCAGGTAAAAAATCTGATTTTGTCTATGTCTGATAGATTACAAAATCTCAGAGATATGATAGCAGCTTTGGAAAAATATGGAAGTACTCTGTGGGATTCTTTTAATGCGGGAGCAGCTGATCAGGAGTGGTATATTAGCAGTTATGCAGACAGGGCACAGCTCGTGATTGAGAACATCTCCTCTCCAGTAGAGCAAGAATCTTTACAGCAATTTTTTGAGGAACTCACTACTCTCATAGCTTATTTCTTAGCATTGATACAAGAAAAATAAGACTGAATTTTACATTATTTAGATCATTTTCATGGTAGCATTTCAGATTTTTGGATTTCCTATTTATTGGTATGGGATTTTTTATGCGGTAGCATTTCTGCTAGGATATGGAGGATTGATGCGAATCGGGAAAAAAAAGCGATTTGCTAAATTCCCTAAAGTACAAAAAATCTTGGATACTGGATTAGAAGATCTTTTCCTAGCAATTTTGCTGGGAGTGATGATCGGAGGGAGACTGGGCCATGTATTAATCTATGGAGAAGGGTATTATTTTCAGCATTGGAATGAGATCCTCAAGGTCCGAGAAGGAGGGATGTCCTTTATTGGGGGGATCTTTGGGGTAGTGCTGGCTGTCGGTATTTTTAGCTGGATCAAAAAACTTTCTAGAAAAGATTTTTTTCTCCTTTTTGATCTGATTTTGATTTTTGTACCACTAGGAATTCTCTTGGGGAGATTGGGAAATTTTCTCAATCAAGAGCTCTATGGAATCCTAGCGACTCAACTCCCTCAGCGACTGCAGCAGCTCTTTGCGTCTCTAGGACTTTTGCATCAGTATCCGCAGGTGGATAATTTATTGAGGGTCAATACCAATGTACTTTCGATGATTTTTGAGGGACTTTTGCTTTTTGGGGCACAGCTGTATTTAGCCAGGAAAATGATCCTCCAGAAAAAATGGAAAATCGGTATTTTGACCAGTCATTTTGTCCTAGGATATGCGTTAGTCAGATTTGTATTGGAATACCTGAGAGCAGATAGCCAGCTAGAGTTTATCGGATTTTTGAGCAAATCTCAGCGATTTTTCTTGCCATTCTTTTTGCTAGGAATTGGGATGCTGCTGTATTTTAGAAAAGAGAAAAAGCTGACTTTGGATCTAGCATAGTTTCATTGTGATTTGCTGTGCATGGGTCAATATTCAGATTTGTTGTTTTAGTTGTATTTGATGAAAAAGATGTTTTCGATTACGCTCAAATTTTTGGAAGCTTTGAGAGAAAATAATACTACTTACTGGATGCATGCGCATCGAGATCTCTATCAGCAGGAGAAAAAGAGGTTTGAGAGTTTTGTCAGTGATTTACTCCTAGAAGTCAAAAAATTGCATCCTTTGCGAGAAGATCTTCAGATCAAAGAATGTATCTTTAGACTCAATAAGGATCTCCGCTACTCTAGAGATCAGCTGCCTTACAAGCTCAATTTCTGAGCAGTATTTGCTTTTGGTGGGAAAAAGCTGGATTTTCCGTGTTTTTATTTCCATTTAGAGCCGTGAAATAGTAGCTTTGGAGGAGGAATCTATAGACCTAGGACTAAAACAGCTGAGCAAGTCAGAATCCATTTGCTCAAAAACTATGATGCCTGGAGTGCTCTCCTAGATCAACCCAAATTTAAAAAATATTATGGACCTCTCCATAGCTCCAAAAGTTTCAAAACTACTGGAAAGCTCAAGCAAATTTTTCAAAAAGATCCTACGCTAGTAGCGCAGCTGAGTCCTAGTCTACAGGAAATAGTGCTTACCCAATATGCTCAGATAGCAAACCGTCCAGAGCTAGAGCATCCGGAAGTGGAGCAGATACTGGATCATCTGGCATATTTTGGAGATTGGCTAGTGGATCATCCGCTCAAAGATCAGGAATTGATGCAAGAAAACCTCCCTCAGCAAACCCTAAAGGCATTCACATTACTTTTGCCATGGTTGCAGTTTTTGGAGCTGGCCTATTTTGAGTATTAGGTTTTTTGATGAAAAAACCAAGAATATTTTAGATAAAATTTAGTTTTTAATTCTTATTATCTATGACTTAATTTAACTCTTTGAGTTTTCTCCTCTTGGAAAGATTCAGCTTATTTTTTTCTTTAGTTTTTTCTGATGCCTTGAGTTGCTGTTTTTCAATCTCTAGAACTTCATCTTCTAAGAAATTTCTGATGGTATGGAGCTTGAGAGGATTGAGCTGAGGGATCCTAAAACTCGTGGTTTTCCCTACATAGCTAAAGGTAGAAATTGGATCTCAGAGGATTTTGTAACTATAAATATTCCAGGTCCATTTTTTTTTGAAGAGAGTGTCTTTGAGCATCATGATAAAAACTTTATTGGGCGCAGCTCCAGCATTGAAAGTAGCACAGTGATCAATCTGTCTGTGTTTTGCTAGGATATAGCAGATCGTGCCTCCGAGTGAGTGTCCCGTGATCCATTTTTGATATTCATGATGCGACTTTCTGAGCTGATCGTAGAGTTCTAAACTACTGGTGACTCTGGGGTCGATGGCATTGATCCCCAGGATGAGTTGTGCATCAGAGATGATATCATGTTTATTCCTAGGGTCGGTGCCTCTATAGCCGACGATACAGATTTTTTCCTGATGATTGATATAGACGCAGTGAAAGAGACTATTATACATCGTTTCTAGATAAAAATCTCCAATCTGATAGGGGCGCTGCTCTGGTTCTAGATAAGAATAGTAGGTTACCTGGGCGCAGAGTTTGTCTACAGGGTTGAGCTCTACTTTGCTTTTGAGCTCACCATTTTTTACCAAGGTTTGGAGCATCTTTTGGAGCTTGGGAGAAAGCTGTTTGCTTTGCTCTTCCAAATATTTTAGTTCAGCATTTTCAGCAATTTCTGCAGGGAGTTGTGCTTTGATTTTGTTTCAGAGCTGATCCCATGAGGATTTGATCTTTTTGATGATCTTATTCATGAGATTCGAGAAAAAGTGCTAAAAACTCTGGATCTCCGATCATATCGATCATATCTTTCATGATTTTATCTTTTTCTTTTTCCGAGTAGTGTTCTTTTTTGCCAAAAAGTTCTTTGATCAGATTGCTTTCTCCAGATTTTATGAGCTCTTGTTTGAGATAGAGAGTATTTCTATCGATTGCTACATTACTGACCCCGATTTTTGCAAGATCCTCTAAGAGTTCTCTGACTTTGGGAGTGAGGAGAGAGAGATCTTTGGGATTGATATAGTTGATGATATGATCATCTTGCCTAGTAGAGGAACTTTTGGTGAGATTGATCAGATAAAGTACAAATTTATAGCCATAGTAGAGGGTGAAAATCGCGATAGAGATCCAGGTAATCCCTTGTAAAATACTTCAGATTTTCCCTGGGATAAAAGAAAAAAGAACTGCAAAGAGAAAAAGCCCAAAAAGGGGCATTGATTTTATAAAGGTAGAAAAATCTCCTAGAGAAATATTTTTTTTCTGATTGAGCTTGGCAGTGAGGAGTGAGCGAGTGATCGGAGTTTCTCTGGGAATAGTAAGACTATAAGCAAAAAAGCGATCATTGATATTGTGATCATTATTATACGTCTCTATCTCTGCTCCTTGGATAATGGTCTGCCAGCTTGCTTTTTGGAAAGAATATTTGACAAACATATCGATACTCAAAATATTGCTAAATCCAATTTTTTGTAAAAAGGGCATCGGATGGAGGAAAAAGTCATTGGAATTGCTATACTGGAGTCAGAGTTTGGGAGCTTTGTCTGCGAGGGGCATCCTGCAAGATAAAAAATAAAAGTCAGATTTTTTTTACTCAACTAAAGTATACTCAAAGTTCAGAATTTTTGCAAATTTTTTGTCTTTTTGGAGAGATTTTACTTTACTTTTATCTGTTTTTTTGTCTTCAGGTAGTTTGTAAAAAGTATTCTGGAGTAGGGTAGTAAAATGTTTTTCTCCTAAAAGAAAAACTCTGCAGGATACCTACAGAGCTTCATTACTAGAAGCCCCAGGGCCGATTTCATACAATCGGTAACAACTCTCAGTCAGATACGAACAGTTGATATCGAAGATATAAGAATCACCCAAGGCTTCTAGTCATGCCGTCCGACCGTATTGGGTAGTGGGTCTGGAAAGCGGTTTAAGGTGGAATACCACCAACATAGTCACCTATTTTGCAAGGAATTTGTGTAGTAGCCCTCGTAGTAAGTGATTATGTTGTCTTAAGTATAGCCAGGAAATCAAAAAAATCAAAAATATCGCATTTCTTTTTTACAATTGGGTTGACATTATTTTATTCTGTGTTTTTATATGTTGTGTCTCGTTTTTGAAAAGTTGTAAGTTTCTGCTTTCTATCATTTGTTTGTCATGTTTTAGGGTCCTCAATGGTACTAGAGGTCTAGAAGATAATTTTTTATTGCAAAATCAGCAAACTTTAGTAGACTCAAGGAAATAGAAGGATACTTTTTTTAAATCTATAGCACTGGAGGATGAAAAAATTACGATTAGCAGGATTTTTAGGATCACTAGGCTTACTTTTGACGGGAGTAATGATCGTCAAAGCAGAAGCTCAGATTTTGATCGATGAAGAAAATCAAAAAATCATTATCCTCTCTGGAGATCAAAAAATCTCTGTGGATAGCTTAGCTACACTTGATGCTACTGATGCAGAGGTAGCTAGTGGTGATCGTATCCCAGAACCTACAGAAACAGAAACAGCTACTGAGATAGTAGAACAAAAGCTGGATGACAAGGTGTACCTTCAGCTAGGGACAGGAGATGAGCTCGATAAAGCCCATTATCGAATGTATCAAAATGGACTGACTAAATACGATACCCTCTCAGGATATAGGCCAGATGATCCACTCCTGAGACAGGAAGCTGCAAAAATTATCGGCCAAGCGTATCAGATTTTGTGATTTCCCCTAGAGGCTAAACATACTGCTTGTAGCTTTTCAGATGGAGAGGAATTTGATCCAAGTTTAGCATCCTTTATTGCCCAAAGCTGCGAATGGGGGATTTTTTATGGATCTGAGGGTAAGTTTCTCCCCAATAAAACTTTAAGCAAAGCAGAAGCACTGACGGTACTCGTTAGAATTTTGGAAGGGAAAACAAGTAGCGAGGAGGTAGAGCCTCGATGGACTTATTATTTTATCAAAGCCAAAGAACTTGGACTTACCACTGAAACGGAGGTGATGGCGATGGATAGACCCGTGAGCAGATATGAGATTGCTTTGCTGATCTATAGATTTAAAAATATGATCCTCGATCATAGTGGCAAGGCTGAGATTGCTTCCAAGCTTGAGGTGATCAATAATAATGCAACGCTCTATCTGGATGCTCTTTTTCTCAATAGAGAAGGGAGTGGGGAAACACTTGTAAATACTGGAATTTTAGAATTGCTCTCTGGAGATACGGTACTCGATGCACAACAATCTATCAGTATCCTCAGCAATTCAGAACTCATCGAGGCAGTCCAGTGGATGCACGACAAGGGATTGACCAGTGCCAAAACGGTGAGCAATTTTGATCCTTTTACGCAACTCAATAGAGAGCAAGCAGCAAAAATGTTTGAATATTTTGCTCAAAGTCTGAATTTTACAGGGATCCAGCTCTCAGGGGAGAGAAACTGTCAATTTCAGGATTTAGCTGATACTCCAGAAAACCTCAAATCGAGTATCCAACAGGTTTGTGATCTAGGAATCATGCTCGGATCTGAAGGAAATTTTGCTCCAAAAGCTTTGATGAGTAAGGCACAGTTTATCACCACTTTGGTCAGAATCTATGAGCAAAGCTATCTAGATGAAAAGGTAGAACCTCGATGGACCAATTATTTTCTCAAAGCTAAAGAATTGGGAATTTTAAACAATCAAGATGCACTGACTTTTGAGCATTCGATTACTAGATATGAGTCAGCATTGCTCTTTTATAGATCTTGGATCCAAAAGACGATCACGGATAATCTCAATACCTCCAAGCTCAATAATGAGCTCATCACTACCGTAGCAGATTCTGATTTTTCTGCATCTACAGGAGTTACTTCTAGCAAAAAGAAAGCTTCCATTTATATTGATAGCAACCTTCTCAAAAATCAGTATTTTTCTGCAGGATATATCGAACTACTCGGAAAAAGATCTCAAATCAAAAAAACAGATATTACCCATTTTAGTGTCTCAGAGGAGAGTTTTGTGTGGTATGGAGATATTATCGATATCATGACAGAAAATAAAATCGGATCACTCAATTTTATCGTATCTAATGGCTATATTGTAGATGGTACGATTAGACTTTTACTAGAAAATAAGGTCTATCGTATCCAGCCGGATGGGAGCACTACTGCTTGGTATCAGCTGTTGGAGGAGTAGAAGGGTCTTTTATTTTTTGCAAAATTTCTAGCAATATTTTTCTATTTTCATAATTTAGATTTGCTCTGATAAATTTTCCGTCTATTTTTGAGTTTCCTAGTTTCTGATTGAGAACTCTTCAGAGAAAAAGTGGCTTAATGATGTTATCTTCGCTGATATTTAGTTCTTTTTTGATATTGGGTAGCTCAGCAACTAAGTCAGGCCCAATTTTTAAGATATTGAGATCTCCGTATCTCTGCATGGATTCTTCCCGGCTTGAAGCTTCCAGTAGATAGTCAATCACTCGATTTTTGCCTCTACTGTAGAGAGTATCTTTGATACTTGCTCCAGGGAGATCTCTGGCTACAAATCTTTTTTTTCTCTGAAGGTATTTGCTTGCTGCATCTTTGCGAATAATAGGATCCTGGATTCCTTGCATTTTATAGTAAATTTCCATAAATTCTACTCCCTGTGCAAAAGGGAATTGCTCTGCAATAAATACTCATAGTAAAGAGATCCCTCCATATTCTTTTGCGGCTGATAGATCTGCTAAAGAATTTATCTTCCCAGCACTAATATCTTCGTTGATTTTAGCTAATCACTCACTAATCAGATCATAACCATTGCTCAAAAATCCTTTCCCTGCAAAGCGATTATTATTGATCCAATGGAGAAGATGCTGTTCTATCTCATGACTAATGATCGTTTCTGTAACTTTGCTAGTATTGGAGAGAGGATAGTTTTGAGGGATCCTAAATTCTTGATGGATTCCAGAAATATTAAGAGATGCTCCATCTTTTTCCTCTACAATCTTTCGATCATAGATCTCAGGAATATGATCTCAGTAATAATGTTGGTAAACCTCCAATACGCTGTTTGCGATCTCTTTGAGCATTTTTAGGTCGATATTGGTCTCTGGTAGTTTTGCGGTGATCTTTTCTGGATAGAGAAAGGGGCTACTTTCAGGCAACTGATAGTCTTTTTGTAGCTGATCTAGTCGATTTTGGATAACTTTTTGTTCTGCTTTGTTTAAGATATCTCCTTTATTTGCAAAGAGATTGACAATGGTATGATAAATTCCAGCAATTTCATCAGGATTTTCAGAAATTGGAGCTCCATATATTTTACGCTGATAGTGATATACTTTTGCTTGTGCTTTTTGACGCGTTTGTGAGTCTAATGGATATCCAGATTTTTCTGCTTCTAGATAAAGAGCGGAACTAAACATTTTTAGTTTATCTATTTTGGATGCAAAAGAGTGGAGGTAGAGTTTATATAAACTTTGGGGAAGATCAGAAATAAGTGATAGTTTGGATTGCAAAGTACGGATACTATCGATATCTTGAGTGATTTTTGTTTGTTTCTGCTCAATATCTTGGGAATTGATCGCTTTTCAAGACTCAAAGAAACTCGTACAAATTCAATCACTATCATATACTAAAATCCCATCAAAAGGATCACTATAGTGCTGATTGATTTCTTCTAATGCAAGATTTATTTGATCTAGTGCAGCTTTAGCATTATTGAGTGTGCTATAGTTCTCAAATGTTTTTTGCATCTTCTTGATAAAAAAATAAACTATCTATAATTATTATAAATAATTTATCTATTTTGTCAAATTTTGCGTTATTAAAAATAGACTAAATAATGAATCATAAGTCACTAAATTTAATTTTTCCTTTGTAGATTTTGGGATCAATAGTATTAGATTTTTTGGCTAGTTCAAGATAGCCATCCACATAGACTTTATCTTTCATCCAGAGATAGCTCTCTGTGGCTTGAGCTGTCAGAATTTGTCCTTTCTTGATCCTTAGAATACTTTTAAACATCCCTTCATAGGTTCTATTGGGATTGAGGGCATACATGAGCTCTACCATCTCTGAGAAATTGCGATCTTTCCCCGCATGGAGGAGATAATATTTTCTATACATTGCAAGGTTTTCTGCTCCCTCAGGATCGCTTTGGAGGGCATTCCAGATTGCTAGACCTTCCTCATCTCTGAGATAATACGCTGTCCCTGAGCTGAAAATATGCCATCCAGATCTGGAACCATTGAGATATCTGACCAAATGGGTATCGATCTCATGGGCCAGGAGGGCATTGAGCTCTGATTGGGAGACCAAGATGTTTTTGGAGATATGGATTTTGGGAATCTTTCCAAGTAGGATCGACATCCTAGAAAAGCTACTACCACTTTCGATGATTTCTACTCAGAAGATATTTTTTTGGGAGAGATACTGTTCGAGTTGTTCACGAACTTTTTCTGCATTGAGAGTTTTTTCGCTATCATGTTCATCAAGTTCTGTTGCAAAGATTTTTTCTTTGCTCTGAGCGAGGATTTGGGGATCTAGGTTTCCAAAAAGTTGTTCATTGAAATATTGAATCTGCGCAAAGTCCTGGTGCATATAGGCATGGAGGAGCTGCGATCTGATCAGAATCTCTGATGCTTTATCTCTAAAAAGTTTGAGTAAAGGGCTTTTGAGGCTAGAGTTTTGTAAATATTCTTGGAATCTAAGGAGCTCCTCTTGCCATTTTTGCCAGAGTTCTAGCTTTGGGAATCTATACTCAAAGATGGGATCATAATTTCCTTTGGCCTCGATAAAATGATCTAGCTCTTGGAGATAGTTGAGCGGTCTGAGTCTAGAGTTGAGGAGGTATCTTTTGTGATATTTTTCTACTCTTTGATCGATCTGACGGAGTTCTCCGAGCTCAATATTGATGAGTTTTTCTGGATTGAGAATATTTACAAACCTTTCATCCTTTTTGCTTGGTTTGATGAGGAAATTACTCACTGCTTTTTGACCAAGTAGGATTTTGCTCTCTCCAGTCCCGAGCTTGTAGTGGAGATTTTTGAAGAGAATCTCTGAATCTAGTTCTAGAAGATGGGGGAGTTTGAGTTCAGAGGTGATCTTTTCATAGAGGTCGGGGCTGATTTCATTGGATTTGCTATGAGGATTGACCTGGACGAGAACTGGATAGCTTTCTTCTCCCTCTGAGGTCAAAACCTTGAAATTTCCTCTCTGAGTGAGATAGAGGATTTGATTTTTTTTGATTGCTTCACTTTTATTTTTGGAAAAAAGGGTTTGAGCGATCTGTACTCCTTTCTCAGGATCTTGGATTTTGAGATCTTCGATCTTATCCAAAACTCTTTTGAGCCTGATATCGGCAATATTTTGGATCTCTAGTCCAGCTCTGGCATTGATCTCCAGGAGTTTGGGGCCATCTTGGGTGATGACTCGATCTAGTGCTAGATAACCGAGGTTGACGAAATATTGGACTTTGGAAGAGAGGAGGAGTAGCTCATCCCAAAAGGGGATTTTTTTGTGCTTGAGATGCGCATAGGCACTAGGAAATTTATTGCGATAGAGTTTTCTATGGACAAAGATACTGTTGACCTGACCATTTCCGAGATCAATCCCAGCTCCGATCCCTCCGGTAGCGATATTGGCCTTTCCTTCAGATTTGTCGGTTGGGATCCTGATCATCGCTGCGACTGGGACGAGGTTGAATACAATAATCCTGATATCCGCTAGCCCATATTCACAAAAGTCTTGAAAACCTTTACCAGGGATCAGTTTTTCTTCGATAATGATTTTGTCGCTGAGGGTCATAGAGTATTGCCCATCGAGGATATCGAGGCATTGTCTCCTGATCTGGTATTCGCTCAGGATTTTCCCTTGGGCTTTAAAACTCCATTGGAGTTCTGTAGCTGCTGGATCAGAAGGATGGCTAGGGGAGGAGTCAGATTTTTTAAATTGTTTCCAGAGACGAGCAAGTTGAGCTTCTGGCTGGACTTTGGTGATCTGCTGATCACGTTTGAGGACTAGGATCCCTTGGCCTTTGCTCCCATGGTTGGGTTTGATGACAAAATCTTTGCTCGGGAGCTGAGCAAAATCGAGCTGCTCGAGTTGTTGAGGATTGGAGATCACGGCATAGGTCTGAGCAAAGGGGATATTTCTGGCTCCGAGAAACTCTTTGGTCTGGAGCTTATTGTCTGCGAGACGGATGGTTTTCCTAGGGTTCCATTTTTTGATATAGTGGAGATTCCTAGCATTATTTCAGAGGATTCAGAAGTTGAGCATAGGTTTATTGTGTATGGTAGAGGGGATAAAGGATCTATTGGAAAAGTCTGAGTAGAGTATAGCAATCTCTCTGCTTTTTGCAAAGAAAAGAAAAAGACGGAATGATCTACTTTACTCGAGAAAAGCTCAAATAAATATTCCGTCTTTTAATATCTTTGTTGTTTTAGATCGATACCTCAGCTTTGATGCCAGGGTAAGGATCATACCCTACCAATTCAAAATCTTCATACCGGAAGCTGAAAATATCTTTTATCTCTGGATTGATTTTCATTTGTGGTAGTACTCTTGGCTCACGAGTGAGTTGTAATTTTACCTGTTCCTGATGGTTGAGATAGATGTGAACATCCCCAAAGGTATGGATAAAATCACCTGCTTCTAGTCCGGTAACTTGTGCCATCATTTGCAACAGCAACGCGTAAGAGGCGATATTGAATGGCACTCCTAGAAATACATCTGCGCTACGCTGATAGAGCTGCAAGCTCAACTTCCCATTTACTGCATAAAATTGAAAGAATGCATGACAGGGTGGGAGATTCATATTTCCCAGATCGGCAACGTTCCAAGCACTGACAATAATTCGTCTGGAATCCGGACTTTTTTTCAATGTTTCCACAACCTGTGAAATCTGATCGATATGTCCGCCGTTGTAATCGGGCCATGAACGCCATTGGTAACCATAAATATGTCCCAGATCTCCATTTTCATCTGCCCATTCGTTCCAGATTCGCACACCGTTGTCGTTTAGATACTTAATATTGGTATCTCCGTTCAAAAACCAAAGTAGTTCATGAATGATTGATTTCAAGTGCAGTTTTTTCGTTGTCAGCACTGGAAAACCTTCTTCCAGGTTAAAGCGCATTTGATGTCCAAAACGGCTGATTGTGCCGGTACCTGTTCGGTCTTCTTTTCTGACTCCCTCATCTAGAAGGAGTTGGAGTAAATCTAAATACTGTTTCATTTTTTCTTTTTTTTATTTTGTTAGACTTTTACTTAATTCTCCTGAATACCTCGTATACTGCAGGATATTCATTTTTCTCCCATCTGATTGGTTTTTTTATGCTTTCAAACCCTTCGAGAAAGTTTGCTCGAAAAGCTGGAGAGAGGGAGATAGCATCTGCTCCGTGAAACTCCTGTTCTACGGTTGTGAGATGCCACTCATCAATGTAGGGTTCAAAAGTTTCATAAACTTGAGCTCCTCCAATAATAAAGGTCTCTAGCAGACTATCTTGAGAAAAACTCAGGATTTGATCAATAGTATTGATCAGAATCGCTTCAGAGTTGAGTTCTCTTTCTCCTCTAGAAAGTACAAAATTTAGCCGATGGGGTAGAGGCCTATTTGGAACACTCAAAGACTGCCAAGTATGCCAGCCCATGACTACAGCTTGATCTCTAGTCAAGTTGCGAAAATTTTTCCTATCCTCAGATAGTTTCCAAGGGATGATAAATTCACCTTTTCCATTTTTTTGGCCAATGACTCCATTATCAGAGATGGCCATGATTGCTTTGATTTTTCTTTTCATAATTTTTTTTTATTTTGTGAGACATTTTATTTATCTGCCAAATATAACTATTTGTTTGTTGTTGTCAATAAGTATTTGAGGGAATTTAAAAATTCTTCACTACTAAAGGGGATTTTATCCAAAAAGGTAAAGAGAAGTCAGATTGCAACTGCTTTTGTGGTTCTTTTGTAAAGATTTTTTTTGACGAGGATGATTTTTTGTTTGCTCCTGCTGTGTTGTTGGTTTTGCTGCTTTTGATGGAGTAGCAAATCTGGCTTTTTGTCAAGTCAATATGGAGCTCTAGAGGATAGATTTTCTTGCAAAAGAAAAGGAGATGTGTATTGCTAGGGAGTTGAATAACCTTTTTTTATTTTTTTATTCACAATTGACATGAAAAAAACAATGCACAAAGCGTTTACGCTCGTGGAGCTGATCATCGTAGTGGTGATCATCGGTATCCTGGCTGCTGCGCTTTTACCGAGACTCCAAGGAGCTCAAGGATCCGCCAGAGATGCTGCTAGAAAGTCAGACATTTCTCAGCTAGGATCAGCAATCGTATCTTATCAGGCAAACAGAGGATATTTCCCTCTAGCTGGTGCAGATGGAGATACAGGTGCGGTACAAACAGTAGTGCCATCTAATATGCTACGAACAGGACTTTCTGCTGTAGTAGATCTCTCAAGTATGCCAGCAGACCCACTCAAAGCAAACCAATTTACTGGAATGGACAATAGTACAAACATCTCTGGTGGACAGTACTCTTATATTGTAATGAATAAAAATCAGGTACCAAGAGGATGATTTGTGGTAATGGCAAGAACTGAGACAGAAGGAGGAACAAACTGGGTACATACAGGAGCTACTGATATGCCATCTTGGGATATTACTCGGATTAAACCATGTACTTCTGTTATTCCAAGTAGTACTGGAACTACAAATGATGGAAATGGAAACTGTACTTATGCAAAGAAAGCTGATTTGAGATATATCTATATCTTCTAGTGTGCTGAGATTATCAGACCCAAAGAT